>NZ_JBUOIV010000003.1:0-204287 GCF_055467485.1 Desulfosarcina sp.
CGACTGGCTGCAGTTCACGCTCGCGATGGCGTTCGCGGCGTTGTCCGGCTGGCTCTGCATCGCCGCCTTCCTGGCGCTGCTGAAACGGGTGGGCCTGCTGCCCTTCGTGATCTACCGCATGCTGCTGGGCCTGGTGCTGCTGTTTTGCGTGATGCGCGCACAGTTCGCCGACCACGCCTTCCTGCGGGCGACCCTGTGGGTGCTCTTCGGCCTGGCCGTGCTGGAGGCGTTCTACGGCATTCTGCAGGCCCTGCTGCCCAACCTCGGCGTGTTGTGGGTCACCTACCTGAAAGCCGGCATGGGCGATGCCCGCGGCACGTTTATCAACCGCAACCATTTTGCCGGTTTCCTGGAAATGCTGCTGCCGCTGCTGCTGGGTTTCGGTCTCTCCCGGGTGGCCTGGGGCGGCCGTCCACGGCTGATCGTGCTGATCCACTCCGAGCGGCTGCACCAGCACATGCTGATGATCCTGGGCCTGGTGATCATCGCGTTGGCCCTGCTCTTTTCCAAGTCCCGCGGCGGTATCACCGGCGCGATGCTGGGGATGGGCGTCTTCGGTCTGCTGGTGCGCGGCGGGGGGCGCAACCTCCCCTTAGGGGTGCGCGTGGCCCTGGGGCTTTTCCTGGGGTTGACCCTGTTCTACGGTCTGCGCATCGGGTTCGGCCCCATTGTGGAGCGTTTCCTGGCCCTGGAACAGGGGGACTCCCGCCTGGATTTCTGGCGCGACAGCCTGGCCATGATCGCCGACCACCCGCTGGGCATCGGCCTGGCGGCCTTCAAGACCGTTTTCCCGGTCTACCATGTCTCGGCCGTGTCCGACGCCACCATGCCCTACTACCTGCACAACGACGTGCTGCAGCTGCTGGCCGAAGCCGGCTGGGCCGGTCTGATCAGCCTGGGCGGCGCCTTTGCCGTGTTCATGGTGCATCATTTCCGGCGCATCCGCCGCATGGACCCGGCGGTCGATCCCCAGCGCTTCTTCATAGCGGCCGGCGCCTACAGCGGGCTTTGCGCAATGGGGTTCCACAGCCTGATGGACTTCAACCTGCAGATCCCGGCCAACGCCATGTATTTCGTCATGCTGCTGGCCATGGTGCGGGCGCTGGTGCACGATGACGCGTAACAAAGATATGGGGTATTTTACGAATCCGTCATGATTGACCTGCACTCCCACATCCTGCCCGGCATCGACGACGGCGCCGTTGACCTGTCGGCCAGTCTCGCCCTGGCGCGCGGCTACGTGGCGGCCGGCTTCGAGATGGTGGTGGCCACCCCGCATGCCCTGTCCGCTGATCTATCCCCCCGGTTTGCCGGGCTGGTGGCCCGGGCGGTCGATCGGCTCAACCGTGCGCTGCAGGCCCATGCCATCACCATCCGGGTGCTGCCGGGCATGGAGGTGGAGATGGATGCACGGCTGCCCGCCCACGTCACCGATGGAGCGGCGATCCCGCTGGCCGGCAAGGATCACCTGCTGGTCGAAACGCCTTTTCTGCGCATGCCCCTGGGTTGGCAGAACATGGTGTACGACCTGGGCAACATGGGCATCACCGTGGTGTTCGCCCACCCCGAACGCAGCGTCCACCTCCAGGAGAAGCCCAGCCTGCTGGATGAGATGGCAGCCAGCGGCGCCCGCCTGCAGGTCAACTGGAGCAGTCTGGCCGGGCACCACGGCCGGACGGCGAAGGGCCTGGTGCGCCACATGGCCCGTCGGGGCCTGATCCACTGCATGGCCACGGACAGCCACGATCCCGTGCATCGCCACCCCGGCCTGGCGGTCGAAGTCGCCGGTCAGCTGGCCGACCTGGTGGGCACCGAAAACCTGGAACGCATCATCCTGAAAAACCCGCTTCAGGCCGTGAACGGCCTGCCCATGCAGGTGCCGGACGGCACGATCGTTCCGCCGCGAATCCGCAAAAAGCGGTCCTGGTGGGGAAGATGCCTGGGGTTGAGATGAAGCGAGCCCTGTCCATCCTGTTTGCCCTATGCCTGGTGGGCCTGTCTGCCTGGCTGCTGCCCTTTTGCCGCGAGCAGCGCCACCTCTATTTCAAGGATTATGCATTCACGGACGACGAGGCGCAGCGGCTGCAGCGCCACCCGGGAATCCTCTATGCCCACGGCCGGCAGGCCGAGCGCCGCATGGACACGGCGTCGGCGATCGATCTTTACCGCCGCACCACGGCTCGCGATGCCCTGCACATGGATGCCTGGCTGCGCTTGGCCGACTTGACGGCCGCGGCAGGCAACCTGGAGGACGCGGCGCGCATCGCGGCCTTTTGCGATGCCTATATCGGTCCGGTGCTGCGCTGGAAGTGGCCGCACACCCTGCTGGCCCACGGCCTGGCGTTGGACGCGATCTTCAGTGCCAACATCAATTACCTGGTGGCGCGACGCACCAAGCTCAACGACGCCTTCAACCTGCTGGACACCCACTGCCAGGGCAGCCCGGGGTCGGCCCTGGCCATCCTGCAGCCCGACAACCAGCCGGCCTACCTGGACTGGGCCATCCGCTGGCAGCGCACCGATGCCGCTGGGGCGGCCTGGCAGGCACTGACAGCCAGCCGACGCGCGGACGACGCCATGCTTGGCGATTACGTGCACTTTCTGGTTTCGCAAAAAGACATTCTATCGGCCGCGGCCGAATGGCGAAACCACACCGGCATCGACGGCATGACCAACGGCGGGTTCGAATCCGAGATCACTGGCAAGGGTTTTGACTGGCGCATCGGCAGCGACCGCAACGGGCACTGGACCGTTGGCCGCGACTCCCAAGGCGGCCGCCGGGGTGGCAGCGCGCTGCAGGTGGACTTCGACGGGAGGGAAAACCTGGCATTCCACCATCTTTACCAGGTGGTGGCGGTGACGCCGCAAGCGCCCTGCCGGCTCTCCTTCTGGTGGCGTGACAAGGGACTGACCACGGATCAATTCCCGTATGTCGAGGTCACCGGTTACGATGCCGGGGGCCTTGGCGTGCGCAGCCCGGCGCTGCAGGGGGCGACGGAATGGCAGCGCGCCGACATCGCCTTCACCCCGCCGGCCGATTGCCGGGCGGTGGTGGTGCGGCTTCGCCGTCGGCCAAGCGGCCGGTTCGACAACAAGATCCGCGGCCGCCTGTGGCTGGACGATTTCGAGCTGCAGCAGACGGCCGCCGGTTCGACCGCGGCAACCGGCTACACCGACGGCGCCCCCCCGGGCGCCTGAGCATCCCGAACGCGCCGGTCATGCCATCCCGCGCAGGCATGCACACGCGATTAAGCCTTACCACCATGTTTCAACCGCTGACAATCCTGGCCCGCCGCCTTCGCGGGGATGACGATAAACAAGCCATATCGACGTGTCGCCGATCGTTCCACCGTGACGGTGAAATCACTTTCCCGTCAAACGCCGTCAAACCGATTTTTCCACTTCTTCAACTGCACAGAGGGTAACGCCATGCAACCGAAACCCATCGACGACCATTATCCAGCCCCTTCCGGGGCCGGGTCCATGAACTTACCGTCCACCGACATTCGCGACGCCATGCCGGAATGGGATGCGGAAGAGGTTCACCTGCGCGATTACCTGGACGTGGTGCTGCGGCGCAAGTGGCTGATCATCAGTACGCTGCTGCTGGTCTTTGTCACCACGCTGTTTCTGACCCTGTCCCAGCCCAAGCTCTACCGGGCCGCATCCACCCTGGAGGTGGTGCCCCAGAACCAGAACGTGACCAAGTTCGAGGCCGTGGACAGTTCGGATCCGCGCGCGGGGGAGTTTTACGATACCCAGGTACAGCTGCTCGAAAGCCGCCAGTTGCTGGCGCGCGTGGCCGAGCGGCTGCAGCTGCAGGACCACCCGGTGGTGGTCGAGGCGCTGTTCGGCGACGACGAGCCGGGGCTGCTGGCGCAGATCAAGGGCATGCTGCGCGAACTGGTGCTGTCGTTCATCCCCGCCGACCGCCGCGGTCGGGCCACGGGCGCGGCGATTGACGATCAGACGATGAAGCAGGAGAGCGTGCTGGGGTTTCTGGGCAGCGGGTTGAGCGTGGATCCCAGCCGCACCGGCATGCTGATCGGGGTGTCGTTCATCTCCCCGGACCGGCGGCTGTCCCGCGATGTGGCCAACAGCATGGCCGACGAGTTCGTACAGTGGAACATGGAAAAGAAAATGGAGGCCTCGGACCTGGCGCGCAACTTTTTGATGAAGCAGATCGACCGCTCCAAGATCAACCTGGAAAAGGCCGAAGAGAAGCTCAACCAATTCGCCCAGCAGGCCGGCATCGTCTCGCTGGACACCAAGCACAACAGCGTCTACCGGCAGCTGGAGGACCTCAACGCGGCCCTCTCCGCGGCCGAGGCCGAACTGATCAACCGGCGGGCGAACTTCGACCAGGCCCGCAAAGAAGGCCCCTCCACCCTGCCCGAGGTGATGGCCAGCCCGATGATCGGCGAACTCAAGGCGGAATACGCCCGACTGCATGCGGAATACGAAAATCAGCACGTCATCTTCCAGGACGATTTCCCGGAGGTGCGCGCGCTGCTGGAGCGCATGGAAAGCATTAGCGAACGGATTGCCGAAGAGGAAAACAAGCTTTTTGCCACCGTGCGCAACCAGTACGAGGCCGCTTTGGGCAAGAAAAACGCCCTGGAGCAGCGCGTGGCCCAGCAGATGCGCCTGGCCATGGACCTGAACGAACGGACCACGCAGTACAAGATCATGTCCCGCGAAGTGGAGACCAACAAGCAGATCTACCAGAGCCTGCTGGAACGCTCGCGGGAGATCGAGTCCATGGCGGGCATCTCGTCGAGCAACATACACATCGTGGACGAAGCCAGCCTGCCCATCTTCCCGGCCAAACCCAATGTGCGGCGCAACCTGATGCTGGCGGTGGTGCTGGGGTTGTTCACGGGCTTGGGCCTGGCCTACTTTCTGGAGTACTTCACCGATCATATCGCCAACCCGGACGAAATCACCGACCGATTCCGTATCCCCCTGCTGGGGGTACTGCCCCTGGTGAAAAAAGCTAACGGCAGCCTGGACAAGGCCCTGGAAACGGATCCCCGGGCACCGTTTTGCGAGGCCCTGCGCACCACCAGCGTCTCCCTGCAGCTGTCGGGTGCCTCCGACAAGTCCAAGAGCTTCGTGATCACCAGCATGCGTCCCGAGGAGGGCAAGACCACCCTGGCGGCCAACCTGGCCCAAACCTTCGCCATGGCCGGGGAGAAGGTGGTGCTGGTGGACGGCGACCTTCGCCGGCCGCGCGTTCACAAAATTTTCAACCCCGGGGGCGCCAGCAACGGGCCCGGGCTGTCCCGGTTCCTGGCCAACAACAGCGACCCGGGCCTGGTGCGCCAGAACGGCCACCAGAACCTCTCCTTCATCCCCGCCGGCCCCATTCCACCCAACCCGGTGGAACTGCTGGTGTCCAAGCGTTTCGGCGAACTGATCAGGGAACTGGAAGTCCGCTACGACCGGGTCATCGTCGACGGCCCGCCCATGCAGGGCTTCGCCGACACCCTGGTGCTGTCGCGCCACCTGGGCGGCGTGGTGCTGGTCAGCAGCGTGGGCCAGACCACCCGGGAGGAGCTGCGCCATTTCAAAAAGAGCATGACCAATGTCCGCAGCACCATTTTGGGCTGCATCATCAACAAGGTCGACCTGACCAAGCGCTACGGCTATCAATCCTATTACAAATACTACACGTATACCAACTACGCCGAAGCGGGCGACACGAAGCGCAAGAACACCCAAGCGCTGCCTTCATGAAACCGCGGGTCCGGTGTGATCGCCAGGTTGCTGAAGGAAACCGGCTATGACCATGCCCGGCGACGATCGCATGCATGACGAGAATCGCTTACTGCTGCGCTTCTGCACGGCGGTGCAGCAGACCGCCGACACGCCCACCATTATCAACACGGTGGCCGGGGATGCCGATTTCGTGCGCATGTGCAAAAAACTCGCGTCACCGCCCAGCCGGGCCTTCGAGATCAATTTTCTGGCCCTGTGCAACCAGTGCAGGTTCGATGCGGCGACCATCCGCCGTCGCGTGCTGAGTATCGCGCGGGCCTTGCGGCTCATCACGGGCGTCGAGGCGGACGCGGATTATTACGCCATCCTGGGGGTGCCCGCCGACGCCGATGAAAAAGCCATCAAGCACGCGTTCCGCGAAAAGGCCAAGGTCGTCCACCCGGATAGGCAGCCCCTAAACAGCGATGCATTTCTCGACCTGCAGACCGCCTATCGCCACTTGAGCGACCCAAGCCTGCGGCGCCGCTACGACGATGAGCACCAGGACAGCGTCAAGTGGATCGAACCGCAGGAAAACCGCCCGCGACAGCCGACCGCCTATGGGCGATCGTTCGGCATGATCGGCGTGCTGGTGGCCGTGCTGGTGACCGCAACGTTCATCTTCGATCTGTTTTACAACGAAACCTCTTTTTTCAGCGGCCCGGAGCCGGCCGCACCCACAAGGGTGTCGGCGGACACCGGCACCCCGCCCCCGGCACCAGCTTCCCCTGCGCGAACCGACCGGGTAAGCCAGCCGGCAGCTCCGGCTAACGCCCAGCAATCGCCGGGGCCGTCAATCGTTTCCGCGGCGCAACACCTGGTGCCGTTGATGGAACCGACACCGGTCCCTGAGTTGATCATTCTACGAGCGGCCGCCGCCCCGGAACCGCCGCCGCGACCACCTGCCGACAAAAGGCGCACCGCCTCGGCACCGCCAAGGTCGTCAGCGCCACCCGAAGTCCGAGCCGCCGCCAAAACACCGGCGGCGCCCGCGGCAGCCGTCGAAGCCTCGGTGATGCCGTTAGAGCAGCGCCTGCGCGTATTTCTCGACACGTACTGCGAGGTGTACGCGTCCAAAAACCTGGAGAACTTTTTCACCTTTTTTTCCCGGGACGCCACCGAACAGGGACGGCCCTTTCAGGAGATGCGGCCGGTGTACCGGGAAACTTTCAGCAAACTAAAAACTGTGGATTACGCCATTCGCATCCAGGCCTTCACCACCCACCCCCAAACCGGCAGGGTGCATGTGGATGGCCTGTTCCAGGCACATTACGAATTGAAAAACGGCCAGTCCGGCACCAGTTCGGGAACCGTTTTCATGGACCTTGCCCAGCAGGGCGAGGCGTTCAAGGTCAGCAACCTGGAGTACGTTCACAATTAGCCGGGGTGGGCATGACGGTTTGCGTCATGGGTCCGGCCATGGTGGGCGGTGCCGAATGCTGCCAGTAAAATGCCCCAGGCAGCCGCGCTGAGGCAAATTGCTTTTATAATTATAGCACCTTGAAAAGAAAGGAGAATTGGTCTATGACTGGCTGCAACTCGCCTGGACCGCCGCTGCGGCGCACCATACCGATATGCATTGAAAATGATCCCAAAACAAACAAATCTTTTGGTCACTACAGACAACAAGGAGAGAGGTAAATATGCATCGTAATCCGAAATTCAAAACCCTGACGTGGATCTTTGCCTTTGCCTTCCTGCTGGCCGGAATGGCCCAGGCCTACCCGATTGCGCGGATCATCCCCTCCGGCAAAATCAAGGTTTACCGCAACGACCAACTGGTCCAGGTGCTGCAAGAGGAATCACCCCTGCCGATGGGGGCGATGCTCGGCGCCGAAGGCAATTGCGGTCTGCGCATGGCCGATCTGTTTGTAGTCGCCGAAGACGGCAGCCTGTTTTCGGTTCAGGAGGGCAGCGGTGCCACTCAGTTCAAGATCGAAAAAGGGGCACTCTATTTTGCCGCCAACAGTCAGACCGGCACCCTGGTGTTCGAAACGCCTGCGGGGATCATCAACACCCAGCAGATGATCATCCAAGCGGCGGCCGGATCGGCGATGCTCAAGGGGTTCGTGGATGTGTCCGCCAGCGGCACCAGTATGGGCGTGCTGGAAGGCGGCTCCCTGATCGTCTCCACCCCCGACGGTGAAAAAATGATCGCCACGGGCAAGCAGATCACCCTTGCACAGGCCGGACTGATCAAGCCCGCGGAATCCGGCTATCAACCAGCGCCTGACAATCAGGGTCAGTCCCAGGCCAAAGGTCAGCCCCAGGATGAAGGTCAGCCCCAGGGCAAGGGTCAGCCCCAGGATGATGATGATGACAAGATTCCGGCAACCTATTTTGTCACCGGCGGTCTGCTGGCGGCATTGGCCGCAGGGGCGCTCGCTTTAAGCGGCAGCGGTTCCGACGATCCCGCACCGGCCAGCCCGGCCAGCCCATAAATCGCATTCGGCGGCAGGAGCCAAGGACCTGGGTTTCTGCCGCGGCATGCAGCCTCACTTTCAGCATTACTGGAGTCATGTTCCTATGGTATCTGTAAGGAAAGTCCCGACCTGCTGGCTGGTTTTGGTGGCCTTGTGTGCCGCGTTCCTGGGCTGCACCAGGGGCCAGAGCTACCAGTCGCTTCCGGTGGATTCTTACTCGGTGAGCAGCCTGCGCAGCCATGAGACCGATGAATTCAACGAGCAGCTTTTTTCCGCCGCGCAGATCAATCCCGATCCGAGCGAGTATGTGCTGGGCGCCGGGGATCTCATGCAGGTCACGGTGTATGAGAGCGACAAGCTCAACACCACGGTGCGCGTGAGCTCACGTGGTTTCGTGACCCTGCCGCTGCTCGGTCAGATGGATGTCAAGGGATTGACTGCCCGGGAAGCCGAGATTCAGATCGAGACGGCTTACAAGCAGAAGTATCTCCAGGACCCCCACGTGAGTATTTTCGTCAAGGAGCATTTCAGCCAGCGCGTCACTCTCATGGGACAGTTCAAGAACCCCGGCACCTTTGACTACCTCTCCAAGATGCGGCTGATGGATGTCATGGCCCTCGGCGGCGGCCTGACCGAGCAGGCCGGACGAACCGCCCAGGTGCGGCGCACGGGCTCGGCCGGAGAGGTGCCCAACACCATCCTGGTGGACCTGGACAAAATGATCCGCGACGGTCACAGTGAATTGAACATCGAGATCAACGGCGGCGATGTGGTCTTCGTGCCTGAATCCGGTGTCTTTTTCGTCGACGGCGCGGTGCGTAAACCCGGTTCCTACCCGATCAGCCGGAGCACCAAACTTTTTGAAGCCCTGGCCCTGGCCGGCGGACTGCGTCCCTATGCCGACGACAAGATCCTACTTGTCCGCCACCTGGGAGAAGGCGAACGCAAGGTGCTGGAACTGGAGTTGAAAGAACCTGAAGTGCAGGAAACCCTGATCCTCGACCGGGATGTCCTTTTGGTCAAGGCCAGCAGTATGGGCAAGATGGTGCACGGGTTCCGCTGGAGTATCGGCATACCCGGCGTGGCCGGGTTCGGCTACCAGGATCCGGAAGTGCGATAACCCCCGGGGCAGCGCAGATACCCGGCGTGGCCCGATTCGGTTACAGCGACCCGGAAAGGTCGAACTAGCTCGTCCGCCATTTCGGCGATGGTTAGCTTTTTTGGTTACATCCGAATTATGCAATTGGGAAAATAAGGTACTCTCCGGATCCGTCGAAGGGAAAATTTTTGTCCGTATTGACGCCCGCCTGATTCGAAAAATCACAACTGTATGAAAAATAAATGAAAATTATTTTTATAAGTGTGGTATTGACTTTGCTTTCTCAGTGGGAAGCGAAGGCAACCTAATTCTCCTTAACGAACGTGGTTTTCCCGTCTCCCCCTGGGGACATGAAAACCGCAAACCGGTTCCACTTTTTTACGGGCAAGATCTCTCAGCGGGTTTTGCCCTTTTTTTTTGCACCCGATAGGACATCATGCTGTGGGGCGCTGCGGGTAGGATTCGAAGCAGGATTGGCAGCGAAGCCGATTAGCTTGCCTGTGATCCGGACCGGCTAACGGTTTTGCCATTTGAAAAGTTTTCGGTGCAACGCGGATTATGGAAAACTGTTATCGAAATGCGGGTTTCACTCGGTTGGTTGAAAGTTTTCCATTTCTTCACTGATCAGCTTCTGGCTGATCGGCTGATTTAGTTTAATGCCGATTTCGTTGCCCATGATCCACACTATCCTGCCGGATACGGGGACTTGATTACCATTTGAAAAGAAGAGGTGTCCATTCAAGACCGACGTTGACACCGCCGCTCGGTCAGGATCGCTGAGAACTTCGATTTTTAGTCCACCTTCTGAAATGTTGACAACCCGGTAGCGTGTTGTCTGGCAATCTAAAGTTGGATAGGATTCCGGCTTGTAGGTGTAACGTTTATGCTCTCTTCTTTCGGTGGTTACTATTTCCATTGGTCACGTCCAAATCGATGATAGTGTTAATTGGGTCTTCAATGGCTCAATCGTTGGGTCTGACTGATGGTTTACCGCTTAGCTAGGGCCATCCGAACAGGAACGACCAGTAGAGACAAAATATTATATGTATACGCAGATGTGATTTTAATCAATCAGTTAGTCGTTAATTGTCAGGCCATGCCGATCAAATCAGCCACATGAGCTATCCGCAGCATAAAAAATGGGGGTAACTATGGGGGTATAATTTTTTCAAAAATTTTAAATATGTAACTAAACCATGGATATGGAATTATAATTAAATAGCCCTCATCCTCAGAACATAGATAACCCTTCGTTTTAACGAGGGGTTATTTTTTTTAGAACCCGCTATTTTCTGTCCACTCCATCCACTTGCCCCACTTTGAAGGAACCGACGATTCGGTTGTGACATTTCCGGTATCCAGAATGGTCATGGACCCTGAAAGATTCCTCGACGATGCACTGGAAACAATGGCGAGATGCGGTATGGGTGTCATCTACGAACGCACATCCGGTGGAGCCCCCTTGCGGAACAATCCGTCACTTGAAGAAAGGGATGTATTGATCCAACGGCTCTACAAACCGAACCATAAAAGGCTGACAGAGGCAACAGAAGGTGAGCTCATATATGGATGAAGGTAGCGGGGAGCAATCTGCACAGTACGAACAGTGCAAAACACAGGTGGGAAGGATCATCGGAAAGATACACAGTGTTGACTTACCGCACCTCAGATAATGCTTGGTTTTAAAAAGAGAAACCGGAGCAGATGGGTGTTGCGAGGGATTGATCACTGGTTGTGACCAACTGGACATCGGGTGTCCATTGCAGGTGCTCCGGCGTAGTTCAAAAATAAGGACTGACGATATTTTATCAAGGGATATCCAGATTACCATCCGGTAATCTTCGGGTAATGTTCTTGCAACGTTCTGGTGGTAGGTTTGAATTGGTAGAGGGGTACGGACCAATAAGCCCATTTACCTTTCATCATTCTCCTCCTTGCCAAGCCGGACCGTTTTATAGCGGTCCGGTTCATTTTTGTCTGGTGAACCTGCCACCGGAATAGCCTACCAATAGGGCACCATTCGCGAACCTTTAATTAACATCGTTTCCCCGGTAGGTTCGCGCAGGGGGTAAACGACTGAATCCTCTGGTGTTAACCCAGGGAATAGAAATAATCGTTCGTCTGCTTCCAAACTGAGATTTCGATATGATTTCGAGCTTTCTCCTTTACCGTCAGCTAAATCCAGGAACAGACCTTCCTAAGGGATCTCAAGATGAACTCAACGATGCTGTTGCTAAGGCTTCGCGACAAATTAAGGTTCAACTATTCAACCAAGTATGGCAGATGCGTGGTGATAATTGGCGTGAAGCCAAAGACAAACCAAAGATGGACCTTGCGATTCCATTAATCAAAGCCCTCATACATAGAAAAAAAATATTCTGCATGGTTACCAGCGAGGCCAACTATAAAATCAAATATATAACACGAGAAAACACGCGAATTTCGAAAACCGTATTTGCGAAATGTCGACGGAACAGGATGTGTCCTCGTGTTTTTAGATGCAAATAATACCAAGGAAAACTGTCAAGAATGGATAAAAGCATTTGCGATGGTTCCCACATCCTGGTTAAAAACCTGAGCAACGTCCACCAATAGGCCTTGTCCAGACGAAGGGAACGTTGGCGTCTTATCAACTCAATTGGTGCCGATAGTCCCGGATGTCCGTTGCCGGGTGGCGCCGGTGCCAATCAGTTAAAATGGTGGCTTGCCTTCTTTTGGAAAATTCAAAGCATACGCCGTGCCATCGGTCTCAATTTCCCCAATGTACGGGGTTTGTTTCGGCACGTGGGTTTTTCAGGCATGGTTTTGTGGCCATTTATATAAACGATTTGTATACAGATGGTCACAGCTAAGGGCGTCCGTTGCGAGGGAAAGTTGCCGACACTTCAAAGACCTCAAGCTGCCCGGTCCGTGAACATGGCCAACACGTCGGGTTGCAGAGGCGGGTTCAATAATCATGGTCATGACGATTAATCCCTATCGTTGCGTTGGGCCCATGTTCCCCACCCTCGACCAAGCCGATATGGGCCTGTAAAAATTCATGGGAGCTGTCACTATATGTAGAAAAAGCTGCTTGACAGATAACAACATCTTGTATCATAACGGCACTAATTACAGCCCCATCCACTTTAATCTTCCTCCTTGCCGGTATCCCCGTGCGGATCGGAGGCCGGAGAAAGCGATCATGATGGATAAATCCAAGGCCATGATTAAGATCATGACGATACTGAACGAAGATGGTCTGATGATCCCGGGAGGCAGGGCTCATGCAATCGTCACGGAGTACATGAACTTCAAGATCGACCGGGTTGGGCCCGAAGAAGCCCTGGAGGACGTCAGGCAAAGCAAGGATCATCTGGTGGCCCAGATCCAGCAGATGACCATGTGATTCTTTCGCCGCAGGCACCGGCCGATCCATTCACCGACGTTCTCACGGAACAGGAAGCACACCCCGGTAGGCCTGCCTCGCACCTGTTCCCCAAAAAATGATGGGGTCCGCAATCGGGCCTCGCCCTCCCTTCAATCCCATAGAAAGCAGATTGGTGCGACGCCACCCGAGCATTTAACAGCAAGGATGATGTAAACCAATCATGCCTGCCCTGATGACGGTTTTCAACTTTCTGCCGGCGAAACCCACACCGCCATTCATAGGAACACCCGGCAGTTGTTTTTTTTTGTAATGCAACGGCTGCGGGAGCGTGCATAAAACCATCCCAAACCGGCCTTGAGGCGTCGGTCCTCTGGTACAATACGCTGCAGCGCATTGCCTGACGCGTCCCACGGACTTTTCTGTCCCTGTGCCTACTTGATTGACACGGTATCATCCCCTTCGCATATTTATCGATATCGGAACTGCGTGTCGATGCGACCGGAAAAACACCGATATCGGTTGAAAGGGGGCGGTAATGTCCGAATACATTGATACCATCATCGGCAGGGTGAACACATACAGCGATAAGGATTTCGAAAAGAAGGTTCCCAGCCTGACCTATCTGGGTGGCGGCCAGGTCGGCCGCCGGATCATGCTTGCCGACGATCGCATCACCCTGGGACGATCGCCCGAGGCGACCATTATGCTGCGCGACAAGCATGTGTCGCGGCTCCACATCGCCATTGATTTCGATCCCGACCGCAACGGATATCGTATTCAGGATCTCGGCAGCTCCAACGGGACTCTCATAAACGGGGCCCGCATATCCGAAGCCATTCTCAATGATTCGGACAAGATCCTGATCGGCGAGACCATACTGCGGTTTGGCTGGTCCGACGCGTTTGATCTGCGATATCAGACCGAAATTGACAACCTGGTAAATATCGATGAATTGACCGGTTTGATCGTCAAACGCCGCTTCGATGAAGAACTGAATCGCTACATTGCCGTGGCCAAAAGGCAGGGCAAGGGGTTGGCGATGATCATGATGGACATGGATGGGCTCAAGCAGATCAACGATACCTATGGCCATTCATTCGGTGCATACGCCATTGCGGAAACCGGGTCCCTGATCAAGGCGGCTTTTGAGAAAAAAGGTTTGGCCAGTCGTTTTGGCGGCGATGAATTCATGGCCTTCATGCCCAATGTTCAAGCCGAAGAGGCGCGTCAGGCAGCGGAAGCGCTCCGCATGCGTGTCGAAAACCATGCCTACAAGAAGGACGGCATATCGCTCCGACCGACCATCTGCATCGGCATCAGCAACCTGAAAGCCGAAGACAGCATGACGTCCCTATTCAAGCGGGCGGACGACGCGCTGTACATGTCGAAACGATCCGGTCGCAATAAAGTCAGTATCTCCGAATAATCAGTCCACCGCTTCACCCACCGTCGACGACGCTGCAACGAGTTAATGCCCGCCGCCAAACAGCAGGGGTTCGACCAGCAATTGATCGACGATTCGGCGTTGATATTTGCTAAAACACAGCGGTTTTGCTATTGGTTTTCCTGATTCTTCCCTGGCTGACGCCACGTTTCCATCAACAGAAAAAACAGCGGCAGTGATGTGGACCTGAAGATGTGACCGGATTGGCAGGCTTTTTTCCGAAGAAGCAACCAAGGTGCAGTTTAACCATCCAGAACGTTAAGCAAAGAAAAAGATGAAACCAATTGCAATCATATTGACCATCCTTTTCCTGTGCGGTTGCGTCAAAAGCATCCACACGGCCGCTATCGATCAGAATATCAGCGCGGTTAACGACTACCTGTCCAAGGGCGTGGATATCGATGAGCCTGACCGCAACGGTTTTACAACACTGATTTATGCGGCCTACTACGGCCACTTTCCCATGGCCAAATACCTTATCGACAAGGGGGCCGATGTGAACCTCAAGAACGGCGAGGGCCAGACTGCGCTGCTTTACGCGGCCTATTACAACCACATCAATATCGCCAAGGTCCTGCTGGAACACGGCGCCGATCCCGATATCGTCAACAATCAGGGGTACAATGCCTATGAGTATGCCAAAAAATTCCAATTCAAAGAGATGCTGGATTTGCTTGACGCCCATGGCGCCAAACCGCTGTATTAACGATTGCGTCCCTCACAGCATGTCCGTTCATTTTTAAAGACAAACCAAGGAGAGGCTGCACGTATGGCCCAACGGGGCCATTTTTTCTCCTGCCGGTTGCAGGATGGATGCCTCCTTTTTTTTGCACGGGAAGAGATGCTCTGTTAACCTGCTGCCATGAATGGTTGCGAGGTGCCATCGATTCATCAAACCCGGATAGAATCAAGCGGCAGCGGGACGTGCAACGCCTGCGGACCTTCAAAGGAGATGGAATATGTGGAAAGCGATTGGAATCGGCCTCTATTTTTACGGTTGGTACGCACTGTTTAGATGGGGCCGCAAGAAAGGTAAGCCGGATGTCGAAACACTGGCATGGTTGATGGGAGGGCTTTCCGTCCTGATGCTGATTTTTATGCTCCTGAACTGGGGGCTTGTCGCCCTGGGATACAAATAAGGCTGCGCGCCGGGGTCTGGCCGGGCAAAGTTGCCGATCCCAACCTTGTTGGCGTAGGTTGTAGCCTTTTACGCTTCCCCGGATGATCTTTTTGAGGCTATGGTGGCATTCGGTGAGCATGCAGGAAAAATACGAATCCATCAGGGACGACAAGGGCTATTGCAATCAAATTGAAAGCTGCATTCACAATCATTCCGAAGCAGACTTCAGCAATGGCAGATGCACCGATTGCGTGAAACCGCTATACCCGGATTTCAGGGGATAAGGGGGCCGTTGCGGATCGATCGAACGGTCGATTCTTCACCGGCGCTCAAATGTAATTTAGGGGACCACTCTTACCAGTACCGGCAGATCGTTTGTGCGGCATCCATGATAGGCCTGATATCCGAAACGTCCTGGAATCGGATGCCCAGCTGCTCAGATCGGCGGCAGCGTCCGCTATTTTTAATTAAAGCCGGAACGGATTCTGCCGATATCATTTCAGCTGAGGGAAAACCTGTCCCGCTGACTTGAATTGAATCCGTTCCCAGCCCGACTGCTTGCGGACGGCTCGGAACGTCTCTGAACGGATCTCATTCTGACGTGCTAACTCGTGCAAGGCTTTGCGCCCTGGGTCTTGCCCCCTCTTTCCTTATTGACACCCAGACCGCTCTTGGGCGTCAATGGTTTGACACCCATTGACCGTTTGTTGCCCTAATTGGAATAAAGTCAACTGAATTTAAAGGAAAAAGAAAAAACCTCACAATAGCGGCACGAAAAATGCTCTAATTTGATGGCAACGTGCAAACGTTCCTCCTCCTCCCTCAAGACAAGGCCCTTTACCGGGCCTTGTCTATTCTTACCCTTTCATCCTATGGTGGAATCGGTCGCCTTGCCACAGTCGCCAGCATGGACTGAACTCACGGTTAGGCATCCTCTGCAACCAAACCGAAAAGGAGATCTGCAATGCAAGCCGTTCACGTTCAGGAGGCACCCGATGCGATCGGTCCATATTGCCACGCCATGAAGGCAGGCAATCTGGTATTTTGTTCGGGCCAGACACCGCTGGATCCGAAGACCATGAAGCTGGCCGGCTCCACCATTGAAGCGCAGACCCATCGCGTATTGGATAATCTTTCAATCGTCCTGGCCGGGGTGGGGCTGAGCCTGCAAGACATCGTTAAAACAACCGTGTACCTTTATGACATGAATGATTTTCAGGGTATGAACAAGGTCTATGCGGAGCGGTTTCAGGGCCACCGACCCAGCCGGACAACCATCTCCGTCAAGAAAAACCCCCTGGATGCGCTGGTGGAAATCGAGTGCATCGCCGAACTGCTCCCACGCTCCGGCCGGGGAACCCCCTAAGGGGAGGCAGCAACCGCATTTCCCTCGGGGTTTTGCAACGAAGCGCGTTTCCGCTCATCGGGGCCGCAACCATTTAAAATTGAAAATCAGAGGCGTTTCGACTATTTTGGCCATGACAACGACAAGGCCGTTTTGTTTCCGGTTGTCGGTGCAACGGCGGCGCATAACCAAAGGAGAGCGGTGATGGCATGGTTCAACTTGTTTTCAGGTCCGTCTGCCGAACGGCTCGAACAAAAAGGGGATGCGTTGGTCGCGGGCGGGTTTTGGGGCGCGGCCAAGCTGGAATACGAACGCGCTCATCGGAAACGGACTGTTGCCGCCGGCCTGGACCGGGAGAGCCTGAACCGGCTCGAAAAGAAGATCGCGGGCACCCGGGAGGCATTAGCCCGTGAGCATCACCACAATGCGGCGGATCTGTCCGCAATCGGCGATCACGAAGAAGCGCTTGAGCTGGTGGCCCTGGCACTGACCCTGACCGGCGATGACGCCCTGAAAGAAACCCTGGTGCAGCAACGCCGCGATTTAGAGGCCGTTCTTAAATCTCGGATCTTCCGGACGCATTCAGAGCCGGATGAGGAGCGGGACCCGGAAGAAGAGCGTGCAAGCGTTGAGTCGCCCGAGGAAGCCTTCAGGGCCCTGTGCGGCACTTTGCCCGATACGGTGAGGCGGGCATACCTGGGGTATGGCCCCGATTTCAAAACCGGTTACCTCGCCTTGAACAGCGGCGATTTCGAGGCTGCCGCAGACTATCTCGCCAGAGCCCTTGAAGCCTGGAATGCGGCGGACAGCTATATTCCCCTGGAACTGGCCACCGCCTGCCTGCAACTCAACCGACCCGAGCAGGCCCGGCAGCTGCTGGAGACACTGCTGCAACACCATCCGGATACCTTGCCGGCCTACCAGATTTTATGCGAAATTTATTGGGAACAAAAGGACTTCGATCAGGCCGACGCCCTGTTGGCTTCGATTCCCGGTGATTTGGCGGCGTCCCTGGCCGTATTTGTCCTCAAAGGCGAAACCCTTTTTCAGGCCGGTGACTTCGACGTCGCCAAGACCTTCTACCGCGATTTTCTGGCGACCTATGGCTGGGACGATTCCATTGCCGCTGCGCTGGCCAGAACCCACGAGGCCCTGGACGAAATGGATCATGCGCGCCGGATGTATCAGGAGATCATGATGCACGGCAACAGCTGTCATCGCCGCATCGATCCGCTGGTCAAGGAAAAAGTTGCCGATCTGTCCTTTGCCGCCGGCAAGCGCGACACGGCTGTATTAGAGCTCTACCTCGCCCTGGCCCAGGAACAGCCCGAGAAGGCTTCCCTGTATTACGCCAAGGTCAGCCGGATTTATCAAGCTACAGGCAACGAGACCGAGGCCAGGCGATTCCAGGCGTTATCCGATCAGATGACTCGCATGCACGCTGACCGCACAATCGACCACGCGCAGGGGGGATGACGGATCCCGAGATTCGATACCCGGCCCGCTATTTTAGCCAACGATCACGCACTTCGGGGTCCATGCGGACAAGCCGTTTGCCCGGAGACCCTCCGAGGAGGTCTCCCAGACGGTCAACGAACACCAACTCCTTGACAAGAATAGGAAATTTTGCGAACGTGGATTCATCCTACTTCCAAATGGAGATTCACACATGGCACTGACGAAACATGACATCGTGGAACAGGTCTACAATGAACTCGGCTTTTCCAAGAACCAATCCATAGAAACCGTTGAAGCGCTGCTTGAATTGATTAAAGCCTCCTTGGAATCCGGTGAAGATGTCCTGGTCAGTGGGTTCGGAAAATTTTGCGTGAAGAAAAAAAATGAGCGCAAAGGCCGGAATCCGGCTACCGGTGAAGATGCCATCCTTCCGGCCAGGCGGGTGGTGACGTTCAAGTGCTCTGGCAAGCTGAGAAAAACGGTAAACGGGAATTAACCAGCCGGAGCTTCATCCCCCACTCCTTGCACAATGGGATCATGGTCGTTGGCATGAAAAAGGACCCGGCATTTACATTGAAACGCCCTCCGGTTTTTCTCCCTGATCCTTGTTGGCGACATGGATTACTAAAAGAGCCGGCGCGTGTTTTCTGCGCCGGCTCTTTTTTACAAACACAGGCGAGTTGACAGCCCGACAAGCATTCGCGCTGCCGCCAGTTTTAAACCAACCGTCCAGATCGTGTTAAAGACGAAATGGGCGGCTTCAGTAGGCTATTTGTAAATTCCAGCCCCGACAAAGTAAGGGGTGCCGGGCACCCGATAGATGTAGCTGCTCTTGGCCACCGGATTTTCCTCGCCCGGTTTTGGCCACATGTAATCCACCCAGCCGGAGCCTTTGCCGCCGGCGACCTGGATGAACTCCACGAACAGGGGCTTTCCGTCGGTATCCTTCACCTGGATCACATTGTCCTGCTGAGTCAGTTCCGGTTTGATTGGGTGTGCGATCATTTTGCCGTCCAGGTCCATTAAAAACACATAGGTATCTTTCCAGACAAACGGCCCTTCCCTGTCTCCAATGGTCTGGCTGGCCATTTCCAAGCCTTTTTCCTTGACCAGCTTTCCCGCCGCTTCGCATTTGGCGACCACTTCTTCTTTCGTGGCGCCTTCGGCCCATGCCAGAGCGGCAAAACAGGTTACCAGGATAAAGACGATGGCAGTGGTATGGATTGATTTTTTCATTGGCGCTCCTCCCTTTCGATAGGTTGATGAATGGTGGTTCCATACGGTAAATCAAAGGTCTGTGGACGGGTGTCTATCGGCATCACCTCCTTTTGCATCGAGGGTTTAATGGGCCGGGTACCGATAAACCGCCTGTTGAGCATAAGACTTCCCGGCAAGGCATCGCCTCCATGGGCCATGACGGACACCCGGAGGCCGAACGGATCGATGAGCTGTGGTTGCAGCGTGTCGGAGAAGAGAAAGGCAGTGGCGGAGAGTCAGCGGAACGAACAATCCCGTTGAGCCAAGTTCAATTCAGATGGTTGTCCATGTTGTGAAGACACGCGGTCGTGGAAACAGTTGCTTGACCTAAAGGAACGATCGGTAACGAGGGCCTGGAAGCCCGCTTCTTGGAAATCGAACTAATTTCCTCTAGCAATTACCGCGCCTAATTTATAACCAATTGAAATAATAGTGTATTAATTTTTACTTAGGATGGGTCCCGGCTGGCCGGTTACGTAACTTGCACGTGCGATGGTAATTTTGGCTGGGTGCTTCCGTTGTGCCGTAGGGGTTGTCCTTAATCGAAGATCGGCTCAAATATGATTGTGTTTGAGATGGATTCGCTTTTTTCTGACCTCGGCCGATTCGTAATAGTGGGTTTTTTTGTCGATCCACCAGCCGTTGGCCCGGTTTTCCCCGTCGACATATCCCAGATCATAACCATGCCAGGCACCTGCCAGAAAACAGGCGAGGAGAAGAAGGAGGGTGATGGTCGCTGCGACGAGTCTGCCTTTTGTAATCAACGATCTCATGATGGTACCAATCCTTTGGCGCTGCGTTTCACATTCCATTGTCGGTTCGCTCGCCGGAAACTTAACCCTTTTTCCGACACACCGGGTCCACACCCGGCAGCGCGCTCAATACTAATGGCACCATTGTCCTGTCCTGTATGGGCGTCACGGCAATCTGTTTGACCTTCTTTCCTAAAGCACCTATGATGCCAACGGGTTGTTTTTAATAACCGTTCTCGAACCCTTCGTGGGTTTTAGGAACCGGCGTCCGAGGATGCTCCCGTGTGCGCTGGGAAAAGCCGTTGACGACGCATTTGCCATCAGACCGACCGGCGTTCAGACCGATTGACCATTGAAAGCGAACATCATCCATGAATAAACCGTCATCAACCGACGCTACCCCGGCTTCCGGTCGACTGGGCACGTTTGCCGGTGTGTTCACCCCCAGCGTGCTGACCATATTGGGTATCATCCTCTTTTTGAGGCTCGGGTATGTGGTCGGCAGCGTCGGATTGGCCCGGGGCCTGGTTATCATCGCCCTGGCCAACGCCATCAGCGTGATCACCAGCATTTCCCTGTCTGCCGTGGCCACCAACCTCAAGGTGAAAGGCGGCGGCGATTACTACCTGATTTCGCGTACGCTGGGGCTTGAATTCGGCGGCTCCATCGGCCTGGTGCTCTTTCTGGCGCAAAGCGTGTCCATCGCATTCTACTGCATCGGTTTTGCCGAGGCGGTGGCCGCCTTTTTTCCTCAGGTGCATCCCTTGACCGTTCAACTGATTGCTGGCGGTGCGGTGGCGTTTCTTTTTATTTTTGCCTGGCTGGGTGCGGACTGGGCCACCCGTTTCCAGTTTGTTGTCATGGCTCTGCTGATTGCCGCACTGCTCTCTTTTTTCGTCGGCGGCATCCGCAGCTGGGATTCGGCGCTGCTGGCGGCCAACTGGGCATCGCCGGAAAATGGTGCCCCCTTTTGGATTCTCTTTGCCATCTTTTTTCCCGCCGTCACCGGCTTCACCCAGGGAGTTAGCATGTCCGGAGACCTGGCGGATCCGGGAAAAAGCATTCCTTTAGGGACTTTTATGGCCGTGGGAATTTCTATTTTGGTCTATTTTGCCGTGGCCATCCTGTTTGCAGGGGCCCTGCCCAACCAGGTCCTGTCGTCGGACTACGCTGCCATGAAAACCGTTTCCGCCGTGGGATTTTTCATCGATGCCGGTGTGATTGCCGCAACCCTTTCCTCGGCCATGGCCTCATTCATGGGGGCGCCGCGAATCCTGCAGTCCTTGTCTGCCGACCGTATTTTTTCCGTGCTGACACCTTTTGCCACGGTCAGTCAACCGTCGGGCAACCCCCGACGGGGCGTGCTGCTCTCCGCCGCCATTGCTTTTGTGACCATCGCCTTGGGGCAGTTGAACCTGGTGGCCAGCGTGGTTTCCATGTTTTTCCTGATTTCATACGGTCTGCTCAACTATGCCACCTATTTCGAGGCCAGAACCCAAAGCCCTTCTTTTCGACCGCGCTTCAAATGGTTCTCTCCCCCGCTGAGTTTGGCGGGTTTCCTCATCTGTGTCGGCGCCATGCTCGCCATCGACCTCAAGAGCGGGGCCGCGGCTATTGCCCTGTTGTTGGCGGTGTACCAGTATCTCAAGCGAACCGCCGGCCCGGCCCGGTGGGCCGACAGCGCCCGTTCCCATCATCTGCAGCGGGTGCGCCATCATCTGATAGCCGCCGGAGCGGATCCTGAGCATGCCCGTGACTGGCGCCCCCAATTGCTGGTGTTTACCCAGGATACCAAGCGCCGCGTCCCGCTGCTGGCATTTGCCGCCTGGATCGAGGGTGGCACGGGTTTTACGGAGGCGGTGCAGATCATCGAAGGTGACGGTCTGGCGGCCAGAAAGGTGCAGGAGTCGGCCCACCGGGCGCTGGCCGAAGCCATTGCTTCCGGCAGCTACGCCATGTTTCCCCTTACCGTGTGTGCGCCGGATGTCACCCAGGCCATGGGGGTTCTCATCCAGAGTTCGGGCATCGGCCCGCTACGCCCGAATACGGTGGTCCTCAACTGGATGGGGGAGTCCGCAAAAGCCATTTCCGGCATCGGCGCTTACACCTACGTAAAGAACTTGAGGCTGATATTCCGGCAGGGAAAAAACCTGGTGGTACTGCGCATGGACCCGGAATCCTGGGGCCGGCTGGAGTCCCGACCGCGAGACGGCCGCCGGATTGACGTGTGGTGGCAGGGCAATGCCTCTAGTCGCCTGATGTTGCTGCTGGCACACCTGATGACCCGCAACGAACCATGGGACAAAACCACGCTACGGGTGCTGACGCAGGGCGATGGCACGCGGATTGAAATCGAAAAGGAGAAGCTGAATAAAATAATGGAGGACATTCGCATCGATGCGGCCGCCGAAATCGTCGATAATTTCGATGCCGAAACGATCGTGCACCAGTCGGCCGATGCGACCTTTGTGTTTTTGCCCCTGACTATCAGGCAAAACCGCATTCTCGATCCTACCGGCCAATCATTCGAACGCTCCCTGCCCCGACTGCCGGTGTCTGCAGTGGTCATGGCCGCAGAGGACATCGATCTGGATGCGGCCCCCGAAGAGGGTTTGGCCGCTCAGATTGCCCGGGCGGCCGACGACCTGGACGCGGCTCGTAAAAAAGCCGCGGCTGCAGAAAAGGTGGCAGCCGAAAAACTGACCGCCCTGGAAATGCTCAATAGCCGGCTCAACGCCTTGGAAAATAAAGGCGTTTCCGGTGTGGTGCCCCTGGATGCCCGTGAGGAACTGAAAGCGGAAATCAAGGATGCCGAATCGGGTGCCGAAAAGGCTCATCGACAGGCGATCAAGGCCAAGGTCAAAGCCGATGATGCCGCCAAGACCATTGATGCGTTGAATCCCGGATCAACATCTGAAAAGGAACCGCTGAAATAAATGGTGCCTTTTTCACCAGCCTGAACCGCCATATGGAGATGGTTATGCCCAGTCCCAACCCGGCTTACATTGGTGCGTTGATCGACCTGGTGAACGCCAGTCCTTTTCCAACGCATATGCTGATGCAGCTCAAATCGATTGCCTTCGACCATGCGGTGGTTTCACTGAGAACCGACACCTGTCATCTTCAGCCATTCGGGATAGTCCACGGCGGGGTGTTGGCCACGCTCATCGATACGGCCACGTTCTGGGCAGCGTTCCTCAGGCTGCCCGCCGATGACGGATTGGTCAATATCGACTTGAAACTCAATTACCTGGAGCCGGTATCAAGCGGAATGCTGACCGCCACCGGCCGCTGCATCCGGGCCGGCCGGTGGCTGAGCTATGCCGAGGCCAACGTGACGGAAGCTGACGGAAAGCTGGTTGCACACGGCACGTCGACCCTGATGGCCCTGCCCGGAAAAGGGCTTGACCTAAAGGTGAACAAGTTCCTGGGCGGTTGATGCTTGGGCACCCATTGCGTGTCCCCGCATGAGCACCGTTCAATGAGTGAAAAAGACTTGATTGTTGAGGGGTTTTAAGTTGATATATAGCAATTTGTCGTTCACATATGGAAAACGTTCTGCCCTGAGTCAGGGGGTCCTCGCACCCGCAGCCACGGATAGTCGATCATGATCATCTATTGTGAGGAGTGTGGTTTTAAAAACACGATTGACGAGGCGCTCGTCAAAGGTCCGAAGCCTCAAATCCCCTGCGGGAAGTGCGGGGATTTTCTGCGCTTTTACGGACTGAAGGCAAAAGCCCTCAAGACGTCCGCGTCGAAGAAAAAAAAGGTGACGCGATCCTGTCTGATCCTGAAATACGGTAAAGTGGTGGTCCTGGTAAACGAATCCAACTCTCGCGTGGAGATCGGTCGCCAGAAGAGCAATGACATCCAGGTGGTGAACAACCGGGTCTCTCGTACGCACGCCTTAGTCGAGTACAAAGATGGAAAGTTTTATCTCACCGACCAAAGCTCCAACGGCACCTATCTTTTAATGGAGGGACGCAAAGGCGTCACCGTCAGAAAAAAAGAAATCATGTTGACCGCCAAAGGCGTCATCGGTCCGGGATACAAGGTCGACTTCAAATCCCCCGATGCGATTTATCTGCTGTTCGAGCAAACCCCCTGATCCTTCCTCACCGACATTGCTGCAGGATCGGAGCAATGTCGGGATAAACCGCCAACCGATGAAAGCCCTGACCAAAGGGGACCGTAAGGATGTGGCCCCTGTTGATGAAGCTGTTTCTCCTTGTGTTTGCGGCCGAATCGGTCGGAATCCTGGCGCAGCATTTTCCGCCAAAGCGCCATCGTGGGATGCGTGCTGGCCGGCAGCACTGAGGGGGCGCTGCTGTTCAACTATGGGACGATTGCGTCAGTGGCCGAACTGGGGGTGGTGCTGTTGCTTTTTTCCATCGGGCTTGAATTCTCCTTTCAGCATCTCAAAACCCTGTCAACGCAGCGCCGAATCCTTGAGAAAGGATGCGGGGGTGAGGGATCACCCGACAGGCAGGGGTGCATTCAACCGGCCGCCGGAAAGGAGAGCCGGGTTTTCCAGCCGGATCAGCCGCTGTTTGACGTCAAGCCCGCCGCCGTAACCGGTCAGGGTGCCATTTTTTCCGATGACCCGGTGACAGGGAACAATGATGGAGATCGGGTTTCGGCCGTTGGCGGCGCCCACGGCCCGCACGGCACCCGGCCTGCCGATACGCCTGGCAACCCATTGGTAGGAGACCACCCGGCCATAAGGAATTTCTAAAAGCGCCGACCACACCTTCATTTGAAAGGGTGTGCCTTCCGCAAGCAGATCGACGTCGAAGGTCTTGCGGTTGCCTGCAAAATAGTCGGCAAGCTGTGCTTTCAGCGAGGTGAAATGGGACGTGTCCCGCCGCCAATCCGCCTGGACGGCCAGCGGGTGTTTTCCATTGATGAAATTCAGGTGCCGCAGTCTGTTCCCGTCTCCGGCCAGAATCAGGGTGCCGGCCAGATCGGTTTGAAGGAAATCATAGATCATTGTGCCTCCTATACCAGCCACAGGTAAATCGCCGCGTAAGCCCGCCAGGGGCGCCAGGCGTCGGCACGCGTCATCACCTGTCTGACTGTCGGCCGGGTGCCCCCCACCTGGAGGGCCTTTATGATGCCCAGGTCCGAAGCGGGGAAGGCGTCGGGCTCCCCTAAGGCGCGCATGGCCACATAATTCGCCGTCCACTCTCCGATGCCCGGTATGCTTGTCATGGCATCGACAAAGCGGGACAGCTCGCCGATCGTGTCCAGCTGCAGCGATCCCGAAACGATTCGCTGGGCGAGGTGTCGAAGCGTCTCTTTTCTCTTGCGGGGCATGCCGATGGCGACCATGTCGGCGGCCAGCATCTCGGCGGCAGTGGGAAAGAGCCGTGTCAAATGAAGCTTGCCGCCGGCGTCACAGGGTACGCCGAACAGGTGGGCGATACGGCCGAGTTGGGTGACGGCGCCCTTGACCGAAATCTGCTGGCCGACCACCGCCCGCACCGCCGTTTCGAAGGGATCCCATGATCCGGGCAGACGCAGTCCTGGTGCTTTCCGGATCCGTTCGGACAACACCGGTTCTTGGTTTAGGGCCTGGTGAATGGCCCGGGGATTGGCATCCAGGTCGAACATTCGCTTTACCCGTCCTACCACCCGGATCAACTCACGGCTGTCCGTGATGTGCACATCAAGTTCCAATGCGTGGCCTTTTCGGGCGTGTCGCACAGCGATGGTCCCCCGGGCGGTCGACAAGCGGATGGTCCGGTGGTAGATTCCGTTGCCCGCCCATTCCACACCGGGTATGGCCCTCCCCTGGAAAAAGGCCAGCATCCGGTCCCAATCGTATGGCGGCCGGTAGGGCATCGTCAGGGAGCACCTGAACCCGTGATCGGACCGCGGGCGTGCCGGCGGGCGGCTCGCCCGCAGCTGAGACGGCGTGCGGCCGACGTGCTTGCGAAAAACGGCATTGAAGCGTCGTAGGCTGCCGTAACCGGCGGCAAAGGCTGCCTGGATAATGGGCATGTCCGTTTCCACCACCAGCCGTTTGGCAAACAGCAGGCGCTGGTTGTCTGCAATGGCCTTGGGCGTGGCTCCGATATGCTGCCTGAACAGGCGGCGCAGATGTCGGGCACCAACACCCAGGCGCGCGGCCAGATCTTCTGCGGTACCGCCGTTGAGGGCACCCTGGCGAATCAAATGCATGGCCCTGGCGACCGTGGCCGATGTGCCGTTCCAGGCTGGTGTGTCCGGGGCCGTCTCGGGCCGGCAGCGCAGGCATGGGCGCAGGCCGGCCGATGCGGCGGCGGCCGCCGTGGGATAGTAAACGATGTTTTCCGGCCGGGGAGACCGGGCCGGGCAGATGGGGCGGCAATAGATGCCCGTGCTCTTCACGCCGATGAAAAACAGGCCGTCGAAGCGCGGATCCCGGGCCAGTCTGGCACGATCACAAGCCGCACGGTCCATTAGGGTATTCATATTCAGCCTGTAGTGATGGTGGAGAAAATCCGGTATTGTCATGACTGCCATTTCCCTTTATGCTCTGCGACATATTCGGATGTTTTCGGTCGGCTGACAAGTCGTTTTCGGACATGTTAATAAAAAAGGAGGCGAGGTCCAGATGAAAAAGAGCATGCAACGGATGGCAGCCGCATGGTTGATCGTATTAATGATGGCTTGCTCGAATACGACTAATATGACCCGCGCTTATGTGGACGACAATCGCATTGGAACGCCCGTCAAAGACGTCCTGGTGATCGCCGTTATCGATGAGGCCGAAATTCGTGAAGTATTCGAAACCTATTTTATGAAAAGGCTTACTGCGGCCGGGGTCGAGGCGATTACCAGCGCCGATGTGCTGCCCATCGGGGCAGACACCAAACTTCAAAAGGAGGCCATCTTAACGGTCATCGATGAACATGGCAACGATACCGTCGCCATTACTCATCTGGTGGGTTTGGAGGAAAGTGAGGTCTTCAGCCGATCTATCCGGCGCTCGCCCATGTATGACCTTGATTACTATCGGTTTTACAACTATGCCTGGGATTATGTTCATGCGCCCACTGTTTATGGTGAACACATCCGAATCAGCCTTGAAACCCGGTTATACGACGTGAAGACGGAATCGCTGATCTGGGTGGGAGAATCGCAGACCATGGATCCGAAAACCACCGGACAGGCAATCGGACAGGTGGTAGACGCGGTCATGGACGAGTTGAAAAAGAACGGACTGCTGCCAGAACCCAAGTGATCGCAGCCTTTTCCCATACCGATTCGGTTCCCGCGTCAAGTGGGTGTTTTCATTTGAACCGGCGGTCACGGATCAGTTTGTCCTTGTCGGTACTCACCGTGTCAGCGGGGATCGCTTCTCGTTCCTCCTCCTTGCAGGTGGAGATTCCCAACATGGCGGTGACAGGACACCAGGCCATCACGGCTGTGAGGAAAACAACGGCGCCGATCCAATAAAAGCCGTTCCACCAGCCGGCGCCAAGGGCCATGAACACCAGACCGGCGACAACACGGATGATGCGGTCGATCTTGCCTACATTGCATGTCATGGGCAGCTCCTTTCACTTTTTCAAGTTGCCTGCCACGTCTGTAGAGCAAGACGAATACCAACTTCCTGAAAATAAATTGCATATATTTATAGATGGTTATGGAGTCGTCCACAATGGCCATACACTCCGGGTGTCAGTCTTTTTTACCGGGTGACAAGAATGGATGCGCCAGCATGGCTCCAGGATGACAACAACATTTATATGCCGTACGAAATGGCGTTTCCAATTTTTAATTAAGCCCGACGCAACTGGGCCACTCAGCCGGTTTTGCCGTTCATCCACCGGCCTCAGGTTCCCTGCCCCTTCAAAGGATCGCCAATGTCCCGATTCACCCGAAAGTCGTCTAAAAAGGCCGGAAGTTCTCCTGGAACCCTGATCCACGTGGGAGAAAAAAAAACGGACGATATCCGTCTTTCCATGTTGCACTATGATGCGGAAACGCTGCTGGAAGAATCTTTGGACCGCGTTGAAGCGGCGTTGCCCCGTCTGAAGCCGACGGCCACGACCTGGATCAATATCGACGGCATTCACGACATCGCCGTCATGGAGCATATCGGCAGGCATTTCGGCCTTCATCCGTTGACCCTGGAAGATGTGCTGAACACCTCCCAGCGGCCCAAGGCCGAGGCTTTCGACGACTATCTCTTTGTCGTGATGAAGATGCTCCATCATGATGCCAACAAAAATCTTATCTCTTCGGAGCAGATCAGCCTGATTCTGGGGAAGAATGTCCTGATCTCCTTCCAGGAGTCCGCCGGAGATGTATTCGAGCCGGTCCGTGAGCGGATCCGGAAAGGCAAGGGACGGATCCGCTCCGGTGGTTGCGATTATCTGGCATACGCGCTTATCGATGCCATTGTGGACAACTATTTTGTCATCCTGGAACGGCTGGGCCAGCGGCTGGAAAATCTGGAAGAGGCCGTTGACGACCATCCCGAGGCCTCTATTTTAGCGGAGATTCACACCATCCGGCGGGAGTTGATCTACCTGAGAAAGCAGGTCTGGCCACTGCGGGAAATTATCGCGCATTTCCTAAAAGACGACGTCGAATTCATTGGTGCGGCCACCCGTCTTTTCATGCGTGACGTATACGATCACACCATTCAGACCATCGATACCATCGAATCCTTCCGCGATATCCTGTCCGGCATGCAGGATCTTTACCTCTCCATCATCAGCAACCGTATGAACGAGGTGATGAAGGTGCTTACCATCATCGCCACCATCTTCATACCGGTCACTTTTGTCGCCGGTATCTACGGCATGAACTTTACCCACATGCCCGAGCTGACCTGGCGATGGGGCTACCTGTTTGTGTGGATCGTCATCCTGGCCATTATCGTCGGCATGCTTGTCTTTTTCAGACGCAAGAAGTGGTTTTGATTCTGGCCGCTGCCTTGTCCTGCCGGCGATGATGACGACTTTCAACAATTCGGAAGGTCGGGGCAACCCGGCGGGCCTTGGGAAAGATGCCGGCGGAAGTCGGCGTAAGCGAGCTTTATGCAGGGTTAAAAAAAATGGCCTTCCGATTTTACAAAACGGAAGGCCATTTAAATTTGGAAAACGAAGTCTTAGACCACAGTCACGTTAGCTGCGGCAGGTCCCTTGGGACCTTGCTCGATGTCAAAGCTAACCCGGTCTCCTTCGTTGAGAGATCTGAACCCACTGGAGTTGATTGCCGAATGGTGAACAAATACATCCGGACCGTCTTCCTGCTCAATAAAACCAAACCCTTTGCTGTCATTGAACCACTTCACGATACCATTTGCCATGCTAACATCCTCCTACGAATAAAAATTTAATCATTGCTTCAAACTTCAGGTGCCACTTTGACAAATGGACCAACCCCTGAGAAAGAAACCGAACCGCCAACAGCGACGGTCCTTTATGACTAGAAAAACATATCATGCATAACAATAAATGCAAGTTAAATATGACGAATACGTAAAAAGTCCCGATTCCGTGTCATTTCATGTTCCGCTTCGGCCGGTAATAATGAGTGGCCGTTCCATGAAAGATGTCGGCCGCCTCCTTGAACGTTTCGGACAGGGTGGGATGGGGATGGATCGTCAACCCCACATCGGTGGCATTGGCCCCCATCTCCAGGGCCAGGGTCGCCTCGGCGATCAACTCCCCGGCGCCGGGACCCACAATACCTGCACCCAGCAGGCGCTCGGTTTCCGGGTCGATGATCAGCTTGGTGAGCCCGTCACTGCGGCCTAGTGTGACGGCGCGGCCCGATGCCGCCCAGGGAAACCGGGTTACTGCGACAGCCATTCCCCTTGCCTTGGCATCGCTTTCGGTGAGGCCTGCCCAGGCGATCTCCGGGTCGGTGAAAACCACTGCCGGGATGGCTGCGGAATCGGCGATCACATTTTTTCCGGCGATATTTTCCACGGCGATGCGCGCCTCGTAGGCGGCCTTGTGGGCCAGCATGGGCTGGCCGGCCACGTCGCCGATGGCAAATACCGTTGGCGCTGTTGTCCGGCACCGGTCGTCCGTCTGGACAAACCCGTTTTCATCCAGCGACACCCCAGCCTTTTCCAAGGCCAGACCGGCGGTTTGGGGCCGGCGGCCCACAGCCACGAGCACCCGTTGGAACAACTGGGTGCGCGACTTTTCGTCCTGCCCCCGGAAGGTCACCTTGACACCGTTTTTCTGGATGTTGGCCGCCGTTACCGTGGTGTTAAGCAGGATTGCTTTGAACCGCTCCGTCAGGGTCTTGGTCAGGAAGCGCACCAAATCCCGGTCGGCGCCGGCAAGCAGGTGGGGCAGCATTTCCACAACGGTCACCGCCGAGCCCAACGCCGCGTAGACGCTGCCCAGTTCCAGGCCGATGTAGCCGCCGCCCACAACCAGCAGCGTCTTGGGAACCGTCTCCAGATCAAGGGCCTGCTTCGAATTCCAGATGCGGTCGCCGTCTGTGGGCAACATCGCTATTTCTGAGGAGCGGGAGCCCGTGGCCAGGATGGTGTGCTCGAAAGCCAGCTGGCTCGTTTTTCCGTCAGCATCCGTCAGCGACAGGGTATGGTCGTCCGAGAATACGGCAGAGGCGCGGGTGTGGGTAATTTTGCGCTGGTCCACCAACCGCCCCAGCCCGGCGGTGAGCCCCTTGACCACATCGGTTTTCCATTGCCGCATCCGGTCGACGTCAATTTTGGGTTTGCCGAAAGAGACGCCCCAGGCTTCGGCATCGGCAGCTTCGTGGATTAGCCGGGCGATATGCAGCAATGCTTTGGAGGGAATGCACCCGCGGTACAGGCAGACACCACCGGGGTATTCCGCCGGATCGATGAGGGTGACGGTAAAGCCCATATCCGCAGCCAGAAAGGCGGCCGCGTAACCGCCGGGGCCGGCACCGATGACAGCCACTTGTGTGTTCTTTTCAGCCATGGAGAATACTCGCTTTCCAGTGTCCTCCCAAAAATGGCATCTTTTTGCCCAGGCCGGTGTTTTCGCAATGCTGAGCGCGTAGTGAAGCTTCAGCGTTATCATCGATGCAGCGCTGCTGCGCCTGTGGGTTCGACATCGCTGGGGCCTTGGCTTGAACCATAATCCACCATTTGTTAAAGGACGCTTTTAATATCAATTGAGATGCACTTTTTTGGCTTTTCAGATAAATCGAAAATCAACGGGTCAATCGAGAAAAAGGGTCATGGGCTGTTCCAGTCCATCGCAGATCCAGCGCAGGAATCGTGCCGCGTCGGCCCCGTCGATGATGCGGTGATCGTAAGAAAGTGAGAGGGGAAGCACGGTCCTCGGTTCAAATCGGTCCTGCACAAACACCGGTTTGACGGTGGATCGGCTCACCCCTAGTATGGCCGCCTGGGGCCACAATACGATGGGGGTGAACCCCACCCCGCCGATGCCCCCCTGGTTGGAGATGCTGAAGGTGCCGCCCTCCAGTTCGTCGGGCTTGACTTTTTTGTTGCGGGCACGCTGGGCCAGGTCCCCGATGGCCTTGGCCAGATCGACGATGCTTTTTTGGTCGGCATCGCGGATCACCGGGACCAACAGGCCCCGCGGGGTATCGGCAGCGATGCCGATATGCACGTATCGCTTGAGAATGATGCGGCGGTTGGCGACGTCTATGCTGGCGTTGAACCGCGGAAACCGTTTCAGGGCTTCGGCGCATATGCGGGTGATGATGGCGGTGACGGTAAGCTTGGCACCGGCTTTTTCCACTTTCGGGGCATTTTTCCTGATGAATTCCGTTACACCCGTGATGTCCGCCTCATCAAACTGGGTAACGTGGGGGACGGTTGTCCAGGATGCCGCCGTGCTTTGGGCTGTCAGTCGCCTGACCGTATCCATCTCTTCGAAGCTGACATCCCCCCAGCGGCTGAAATCGGGCAACGCCAACGCTCCGGATACAGGTGGCGCAGAAGACCCCCCCGGAGCACCCGGCTGCTGTTGCCGTACATGTGACTTGATATCTGTTTCGGTGATTCGACCGCCGGGACCACTTCCGCTGACATCGACAATATCCACGCCCAGTTCCCTTGCCAGGCGCCGGATAGAGGGCGCTGCCGGTGCCAGCGGACGACCCGGCGGTGCTGCCGAGCGTGATGGTGGCGGCGCCGGTTCCGGAGAAGATTCCTCCCGGCTGGGCTCGGCGGCCGATGCAGTGACTTCCGATGGCCGATCTGATACCGGCGGTGCCGGTGTGGACGCTGTCTCTTCCTTGCTGCGCTCGGCAGCGGGATCAGGTTCTTCCTTCTCCGTTGCCGTCACCGGGGCATCTTCGTTTGCTTTGGGCGCCTGCCCTTCGGTGTCCACTCGGGCGATTACATCGCCCACGTTCATCTGGGCGCCTGCTTCGGCCAGCACTTCCGTCACCCGGCCGGCAAATGGAGATGGAATCTCCACCAGGGCTTTGTCCGTCTCCAGCTCGATCACGGTATCGTCAACCGCCACCGTGTCTCCGGCCTTGATGTGGACGGCAACCACGACGCCCGATTCAACATTTTCGCCAATTTCCGGAACTTCGATTGCTTGTATCATGGGGATCTCCTGCTTCTATGCGAACAAGGGATTGGTGCGATCGGGGTCGATCTTCAACGCCGTTCGGGCTTTTTTAACCGTGGCCACGGATATGGCCTTCTCCCGGGCCAGGGCAGACAGCGCCGCAAGAGCAATGTGTCTGGCATCCACCTCGAAAAAGTCGCGCAGGGCTTCGCGGGTTTCGCTGCGGCCATAGCCGTCGGTGCCCAACACGACCACCGGACCGGGCAGGTGGCGGGCAATCGTTTCCGGCAGGGCCTTGAGGTAGTCGCTGGCGGCCACGAACACCCCTGACGCCCCTGCGGTCTGCTGCTGCACAAAGGATTGCCGAGGTTTTTTCTCCGGGTTGAGGCGGTTCCAGCGGTCGGTGTCCTGAGCATCCCAGTAGAGATTCTTGTAGCTGGTGACGCTCCAAACATCGGCAGCGACGCCATAGTCCGATTCCAGTATGTTCCGGGCCTTGAGGCATTCGTTTAAAATGGCCCCGCTGCCCAGCAGGTGGGCCCTGGCTCTGGGTTTTTTAAGAGGAGATGATGAGAACTTGTAGAGGCCCTTCAGAATGCCTTCTTCGGTTCCGGCGGGCATTTCGGGCATAGGGTAGAATTCGTTGGTGATGGTCAGATAGTAGACTAAATTCTCACCATCCTCCAGCATCCGGCGAAGCCCCTCACGAACGATGACTGCGATTTCAAAGGCAAATGCCGGATCATAGGCCAACAGCGACGGATTGGGCAGGGCCAGGATGTGGCTGTTGCCATCCTGGTGCTGGAGCCCTTCTCCGGCCAGGGTCGTTCGCCCGGCGGTGGCGCCCAGCAAAAAACCGCGGGCCTGGATGTCGCCGGCGGCCCAGATCATGTCGCCGATACGCTGGAATCCGAACATGGAGTAGAAGAAAAAGAAGGGAACCATGTTGATGTCGAAGGTGGAGTAGGCCGTGCCGGCGGCGATGAACGAGGCCATGGATCCGGCTTCGGTAATGCCCTCCTCCAGTATCTGGCCATCAGTGGCCTCTTTGTAGTAGAGCAGGCTGTTGCGGTCCACCGGTTCGTAGTTCTGGCCCACATGGGAGTAGATGCCGATCTTGCGGAACAGGCTCTCCATGCCGAAGGTGCGCGCCTCGTCGGGTACGATGGGGACGATATAGCGACCGATTTTCTTGTCCGCCAGCAGCTTGCTGAGCAGGGTGACCATGACCATGGTGGTGGCCACTTCACGGTCACCCGACCCAGTTAAAAAGTCAGCGTACAGGTTTTTTTGCGGCGGCCGGAAGATGGGCACCGACACGCTGCGCGCCGGCAGGTAACCGCCCAGAGCCCGCCGACGCTCCTTCAGGTAGCGGATCTCTTCGCTCTCTTCATCGGGCCGGTAAAAGGGCGCATCCTGAATCTGGTCATCCGGGATGGGGATGCCGAAGCGGCTTCTGAAATGCCTCAGCTCCTGTTCGTTGAGCTTTTTCTGCTGGTGGGTGACGTTGCGGCCTTCGCCGGCTTCTCCCAGACCATAGCCCTTGATGGTCTTGGCCAGGATCACCGTGGGAGCTCCTTTGTGGGTGACTGCCGCTTGATAGGCCGCATACACCTTCTGGGGGTCGTGGCCGCCGCGGCGCAGCTTCTGCAACTGCTCGTCGGTGTAGCCTTCCACCATGCGGGCCAGCTGCGGATAGCGTCCGAAGAAATCTTTGCGTATGTAGTCGCCGCCGGCGACCGAGTACATCTGGTACTGACCGTCGGGCACCTCTTCCATACGCTTGGCCAGCAGGCCCTGATCGTCCTGGGCCAGCAGCGGATCCCAGTCGTCTCCCCAGATCACCTTGATGGCATTCCAGCCGGCCCCGCGAAAAGCCGCCTCCAGTTCCTGGATGATCTTGCCGTTGCCGCGCACCGGCCCGTCCAGACGCTGGAGGTTGCAGTTGATCACGAAGACCAGGTTGTCCAATCGCTCCCGGGAGGCCAGCGTGATGGCGCCTAAGGTTTCCGGCTCGTCGGTTTCGCCGTCGCCCAAAAAAGCCCACACCCGCCGGTCGTCGGGCGGTTGGATGCCCCGGTCCTCCATGTAACGGTTGAAGCGGGCCTGGTAGATGGCCATGATCGGTGACAGACCCATGGACACGGTGGGAAATTGCCAGAAGTCGGGCATCAGGTATGGGTGGGGATAGGAGCTCAAGCCCCCGCCGTCGGCCAGCTCACGTCGGAAGTTTTCCATCTGCGTCTCGCTGACGCGGCCTTCTAAATAGGCGCGGGCGTAAATGCCCGGTGCTGCGTGGCCTTGGAAGAAAACGATGTCTCCGGGATGATTGGTGCTCTTGGCCCTGAAGAAATGGTTGAATCCTACTTCGTAGAGGGTGGCGCTGGAGGCAAACGTGGAGATGTGGCCGCCAATGCCCGAATGCTGACGGTTGGCACGTACCACCATGGCCATGGCGTTCCAGCGGATGATGCTCTTGATGCGGCGCTCAATCTCCCGACTGCCCGGAAAGGCAGGTTGGCTGATCACCGGTATGGTGTTGATATAGGGGGTGTTGGCGGAAAAATGGATGTGAACGCCGCGCTGCTGGGCGCGCACCTGAAGGTGGCGCAACAGCTCCATAATGCGTGCGGGTCCCTGGTTTTCGTAGACATAATCCAGGCTTTCGATCCACTCCCGGTTTTCCAAGGCGATCTCCCGGGCAATGGCGTCGGCATCTTCGTGGGGCATGCGCACGTTCCTTTCCGTGGATGTGGATGAGTATGGAAGGCGGCCGTGGCGGCTGCGGCAGTTCGGTTGACAAGAACCCGCGGGCAGGCGCCGGACGTCTGGATGCTTTCCTATTATTGAGTCGATACCAAACGTCTGTCAATAGCAACGGGATCCACGGTTCAACCGATCTCATCTTGCATAAAGACCAGGTTGTTGATAATATCTCATGAATCGCAAAGCGTTGGGCATACGCACTTAGCCAACGCTACAGCCGCGAGACCTTCCTGTGGATGCCGTCCCGTGAATGTGGCAGGCACTGTCAGACCCGTTGATTACCTCATATGCAGACCTTTTCATCATCGAGAGCGGTCAAGGATAATGAAACTAGAATCAGCACCCACCCGGGGTCGAACGCTGGATCATGCCGCATTCGTATACGATACGCTCGAGCCGGTATTGCTGCTGGGCAAGCAGGCTGAATACGACCGACATCTCCTTTCCCTTTTAACGCTGACCGATTCGGATCGTGTGCTTGACCTGGGCTGCGGTACCGGCGTGCTCACCCGGATGATTGGCGACCGGTTGGACACTGCTGGGGGCGGGGAGAGCGTAGGCATCGATGCGGCGGCTAAAATGATTGCCGTTGCCCGAAAAAAGCGAGCCTCGGACAATTGCCGGTTCGAGGTGATGGCGGCCGAAAATCTGGCGTTCGAAGATGCCACCTTCGATGCAGTGGTTTCGAGCCTGTTTTTCCATCACGTGCAAATGGACCTTAAAGAAAAAGCGTTGGCGGAAGCCTTCCGGGTATTGAAACCGGGTGGGCGGCTGGTCATCGCGGACATGCACGTTCCCACCACATGGATGGGCGCTCTGGTGTCCCACGTATCGAGATGGTTCTTCATGCAGCCCCAGATCGGTGAAAACATCCGGGGCGTTTTGCCCGATGTCATTGCAGGTGCCGGATTCCTTCGCCCGGATATCGTTGCCACCTATTTCGGGTACATTGCCCTGTTCAACACCCGCAAACCGGAAGCCTGAAGATGAGCATCGGCGACAGCCTGTCCGCTTCCGTCGCCCAAATGGAGCAGGTGCCGCTCTTGGCGGCACTGATGGCTGAACTGAAATCCGGGATATTGATATACTGGGAGGCTGCGGACCAGATTCTACGGCAATGCGGCGTAGCTCTGAAGGAACCCACGCAGGCCTCCTTTTCATTACAGAAGAACTTCTTTTCCCTGTTGTTTCTCTACTCCTACCATCGGGCGGGAATCCCCCGATCCCGACGGATCGTTTATGCTGCCACCCTTCAGTGCCTGAGGGGAATGGTTACCGGTTGCGACAACCTTTTGGACGACGAATACAAACAAACCCTGGACACCGATATTCCCGCCACCGGCTACCGCTTCCGCTCAGTCATGGACATCATGGTTTCCGACCGGGTGCTGTTCCAGGTTCTCATGGATGCGGCAATCCGGCAGGAGATCGCCAGTGATCGGGTTCTGGCGGCCACCATTGCATCCATGCAGACAATGACCCGCAGCGGCGTGGAGGAAGCCGCGGAGGAATCGGGCATCACGGTCATCCTGCAACCGGAGGAAATCCTTAAATCGATCCATCACTTTAAAACCGGCATCCTGTTTCAATGTCCATGGGACATTCCCCTGACCATCGAAACGATGGACCAAAAAATGTTGGCACCGCTGCTAAAAGGGCTATACCGGATCGGCATTGGCTGCCAGATCATGGACGACCTGGTGGACATGCCCGGTGATATCCAGGCAAACAGGCACAACTATTTGGTCTCTTTGATTCACCACGGTCCACACCCGGTCGAAAAAGACCGGCTCAAGAAGATGATGGCGCCGGGGCGCAGCGATAACGGGAATGCATGGTGGATCAACTCTTTTCCTGAGGCGATCAGGCAGGCTTCAATAACATCCCGTCGTTTGCTGAAAGATGGTTTCGGAGCGCTTTTTTCAATCGAACACCACGGTCTCGTTTCACCCGCCATCCGTTTTCTGGAAGAGAGAATCGGGGCGCTTCGCATTATCAAGGATGCAAAACCATGAAACCGGGCGATGCCGCATATTGGATCCGGATCGCTATTCATTTCCTCGTTCGGTCCGGCCGCGCCACGGCCGTTCTTTCCGTCATGGTGGTCACGGCGGTCGCAGCGCTGATCTTTCTTTCCGCCTTGGCTGTAGGTGTCGAAGATGCCATGCTTCGCAATACCGTGGGACTGTTTTCCGGGCATGCCACCGGCTATAATCTGCCTGAATCGATTCCAACGGAAGCCCTCATGGTCCAGGGCGTCCAAACGGTCCTCAAACGCGTCTATCTGCCGGGCTTTCTTTCGAGAGGTGGCTTCGTCCAACCCATGGTGCTTTGCGGGATCGATCCAGCACGGGAGGCCGATCAGACCGCTCTGAAAAAAAAGATCAGGGAAGGGCGCTACCCCTTGCCCGGTCAGGCAGAAATACTGATCAGCCGCGATGTAGCAGAAACCATGGGTGCCCGGATCGGTGATCACCTGGGATTCTTATTCCAGCCTGATGGAAATGCCGTTCAATTTTCAGTGTCGGGAATTTTTCATACCGGCCTGGAGGCACTGGATCGGGATTTGTCTTTCAGCCCGATGAAAATGGTTCCAGCCGAAGCCGTTCCATGGTCCGCCGCTGTTTTCCTGGAGCCAGGGGTCACTGTCGACACCATCCTGGACATCTACCGGCAGCAATTGCCGGATCAGGTCCGTTTCGAATCCTGGGAGACCCAGATGCCGGACCTGCGGCAGCTCATCGACCTGGAGGTCGTTTCCATGCTGATTGTTATCCTCCTCGTTTTCGGTGTCGTGGCGATTGGCATTGCCTGCGCCTTCGTGATTTTCATCATCCGCAACATGAGTGAATACGGCATCATGAAGGCCATGGGAGTGACCACCGTTGAAATGTCGACGCTCATCGTGGCCAAGGTGGCCCTGATGAATCTCATTGCCTGCGGTGCGGGTCTTTTCATCGGGGTCCTGTCCGTGCTGGCCGTGGCCTATTGGGGTGGCATCGACATTTCCTCGTATACTTCCCACAACCGATATTTTTCCGTGTCCGGTGTGATCGTTCCGCGGTTGACGGCTTTTTCACTGTGGGCACCCCCGGTGACGTCGCTGCTGTTCAGCCTGCTTGCGGCCGTCTGGCCTGCCATGATGGTGGCCCGGAAAAAAGCCGCGGATATCTTGAGACTGATTTAAGGCCATGATTCAACTCTCCCACATCACCAAATCCTTTCGATCCGGGCGCGGCCAGGTAAAAGCCCTTTCAGATATCTCCCTGTCGGTGGACATTGGCCGCTTCGCCGCGATCGAGGGTGTATCCGGCTCCGGCAAGTCCACGCTGCTTTACTGCATCGGTGGGCTCGAAAAGCCGGATCGGGGGGAGGTTCGCTGTTTCGGCACGATCATTCACCGGCTGACGCCATCAAAACTGAGCCTTTTCCAGCGTCGCCACCTGGGTTTCATTTTCCAGCGGGGTAACCTGCTATCATACCTCACGGTGGCCGAGAATATCGGTATGCCATTAACCTTGAACGGTATCGTGGGGAAGGTTCGTGACAAAAGGATCGAAGCGCTGCTGTCCGATATCGACCTCAAATCCGCGACCAACGCCTTGCCCCATGAACTGTCGGGTGGTGAAACCCAGCGGGTGAGCGTGGCCCGGGCCATAGCGCATCGGCCGAGGCTCCTGTTAGCCGATGAACCTACCGCCAACCTGGATACGTCAACCGGGCGGCGGGTCGTCCAGCTTATGCGGGACCTGGCAAAGGATCATGGTTGCACAATTATCATGGCGACTCACGACAAGGAAATTACCGACACTGCTGAACCGGTGATCGGTTTGAAAGATGGACAGCTGATCAGGGAGGAAAAATGAAGACTGTCAAGCGAATCATCATCTGCATCATCGCCCTTTCGGTTATGAGCGGTTGCGCATACCGACATTACCTGGGCCTGCATGGCCCGTCAGTCCTCAACGCTCCGGACATCCACGAAGGGTTGACCGAAGACGCCGAATGCCTGGGCTGCCACCACCCGGACCGGAATCCCACGGGGCCGCCCACGACTCACCCGCAATTCACCGGCTGCCTGAAGTGCCACAGTGATCCGCTCAACTGATTTTGCCCGCCGTTAAGCGAACCGATGCAACCGGTGAGATAACCGTACCGTCAAAAGCGCAAATAGAAAAACTCATACTCGCCGTTGTTGATATCGATCTTCAGGTTGTAGCCCCTGGCTTCGGCAAACACAATCCAGGGCGGCCGCCCGCCGCCGCCGCAGTCGTAAGTGGGCCAGAATTCACCGGTTTTTCCGCTGTGGTAGGACAGCATCATGGCATTGCTGTCTATGTCACGGGCTTTTGCTTTGGCCATGTCACGGGCTGTCGACAGATCCAGGTCAGCATCCGCGACATTCATCGTAACCGTATCCAGGGTATATTCATTTGTTGCTCTAAGTTCCGCCATCAGTATATCCTTTCCCTTCAGTCGAATAATGAAATCAAAATAAGAATCCTTGGGCATTTGTAAATCAAGGTCTTGTCGGCGGGTTGCATCATCGTTTCTTTTTTTGGGCGATCGGGGTATGATTATTTTTCTAAAACCAATGAAAATCCGGGAAGGAAAACATGAGCAAGATACTTGAAGCCACCAACCTGGCCGTGTTCTGCGACTTCGAAAATGTGGCCCTCGGGGTGCGGGATGCCCGCTTTGCCCAGTTCGACATCAGCAAGGTGCTCGAACGGCTGCTGCTCAAGGGCAGTATCGTGGTCAAAAAAGCTTACTGCGACTGGGAACGATACAAGGAGTTCAAGGCGGCCATGCACGAGGCGGCTTTCGAACTTATCGAGATCCCCCATGTACGCCAGTCGGGCAAGAATTCCGCTGATATCCGAATGGTAGTCGATGCCCTGGACCTGTGCTACACCAAATCCCACGTGGACACCTTCGTGGTCGTCAGCGGGGATTCGGATTTCTCACCATTGGTCAGCAAACTGCGCGAGAACAACAAGAACGTCATCGGCGTGGGAGTAAAAAACTCCAGTTCCGACCTGCTGATCGCCAATTGCGATGAATTCATCTACTATGACGACCTGGTCCGCAAGAAGAAAAGGGCCAAAAAACCGGCCCGCAAGCCGCCGGCCAAGGGACCCAAAACCCCGGCCCCCGAAGCAGCCCCCAAAGAGGATGCGGAGACGCTGACGCAGGAAGCGCTGGATCTGGTGATGGAGACGTTGGAGGCCCTGGCCGAAGAGCGCGGATCGGAGGACAAAATCTGGGGATCCATGGTCAAGCAGACCCTCAAGCGACGTCGCCCGGGCTTCAACGAATCCTACTACGGGTTTCGCTCCTTCAAGCGCCTGTTGGACGAAGCTGCCAGCCGCGGACTCATGGAACTGGAATCTGACGAAAAGTCCGGGGGATATATTATCCGCAGCTTCCATTCGGAGGAGTGACCCACTTTCAATCCAATCCACCGGACGGGCCCATGCGCAACGGCCCGTCCCGGGTCGAGATCCACAATTGGCAGTCGCAGCCGGAATCGGCAATGCCGGAGACGGCGATGGCCCATTCGGCTCGCCCTGGACTTAGCTTCACACGGTATTTACCGCCCCTGATACCGTGGCCAGCACCCAGCTTGGTAGTACCCACCTTGACGCACCTGGCATTGCTGCCCATATTTGTAACATTGTACCCACCTTTGCACAGGATGCCGACCGATGGAAATGCTCACCCAGTCTTTGGATGATGATTTGAAGGCGGAAATTGAAACCCTCCGCGAGTCGGTCCGCCGCATGGCGATTGATACGCCCATACCCGGCCTGCCCCGGCCGATGACACCCATTGTGCAGGCTGACCGCATCCTTCAACGGCTGGCGCACTGGCTGCTGGATGACGAACAGCGGCAGGTGATGATCGACCATCCGTGGCAGGCTTATTTTCTGAATGCCGCCGCCTGCCTGTGCGACATCGGGCTGATGGACGGCCGCAGCGTATCAGCCGACAGCAACATGGCCCGGCGCTCCCACGACTGGATTCAACTCAACTGGCAGGCGCTTGGGATCAAAGATGCCCAACGCGCCGGGATTATGGCTTTGATCTGCCTGCAGATCAAGGCGGCCGGCGACCGTGATCCAGCGCGTGTGGGTCCCGGACCCGTCCGTTTTGCCGGCACCCGGATCAACACGGATCTGATTGCCGCCTGCATCCACCTCGCCAGCGCATTGGACCTGAAGTCACCTGCCACCTTCATGGCCATTGCCGCCCGTCTGCCCGGCAGTTCAAGCGGCTTGTCGACGACCTGGATGGATGCCTTTGAGGTCGACGGCGCCGGGCCGCACCCTTACCTGCCGGCCACCATTCGCGTAAAAATCAACTGCCGCGACCCGGAACTCCACCGGGCCCTGAAACACCACGAACGAGCCGTTGGGGAGCGGCTCAAGGGCATCAACCAGCGGGTCCGTCCGCGATTTCTGTTTGCCGACCTGATCTATGAAATCGAACCGGCGGGGTATCAGCCGGTGGACCTCAGGTATACCGTTGACACCGCCGCCGCCCTGCAACTGTTCATGGGCAACCGGCTTTACGCGGACAAGCGCGTCTTCTTGCGTGAACTCATCCAGAATGCAGTGGACGCCTGCAGCATGCGCAAACTGGGCGACAAGGCATATATGCCGGCCATTGCCATTGCCTTCAACGACGACATCAGCCGCATCACAATTCGCGACAACGGCATCGGCATGGACCGGCAATGGCTCGAAAAATACTTTCTCTCCATCGGCATCTCCTTCTATCAGTCCGATGAGGTCAGAGCCGTCAATCGGGATCCGCGCATCGACATCGGCTTCATCAGCCAGTTCGGGATCGGCTTTCTGTCCAGCTTCCTGGTGGCGGAAAAAATCGTCATCAGGACCCGCAAGGGCGCCTCGCCCGGGCTGTTGATCACCATCACCAGTCTGAAGGATTACTTCGACGTGCGGCCCCTGGACGATGACACACCAGTCGGGACGGAAGTGACCCTTCACCTGAAGCCGTCCAAGATCAATTACTGCCGCAGCATAGAATTCACCGGCTACTTGAAGACCAACATCCGGTTCCTGCAGATTCCGGTCAGGTTTACCGACGAGCGAGGAAATTCCACCATCCTCGGCAACGAACCCTTATCGTATGCCGTTGTCAAGAACACCGAGGCCGACTTTGTCGCCCCGGTGATCTTCGATGACGCCGAGGGATTCATCTACCTAGGCGTAAAAATGCACGACGCAGGTATCTTCGCACTGGAAACGGCCACCGGCGGAATTTCCGTCTTCCAGGACGGCATCTTCGTGACCCAGGACGATCGGTTGCTGCCGGAAGGCGCCCGTCAGCATGTGGTGGGCCGGATCAACCTCAAGGGCCGCGACAAGTGCGAACTGAGCATGGATCGCAACCGGATCTTCTGGACAGGCCAACGTAAAAAACAGATCCGGCAACGGATCCTCCTGGCGCTGGTAGGCATCGCCAACCGGCTGATGAACGCATTAGACGCCCAGGGCGCATCCGTGGACACCAGAAACAGCCTGATCAACCACCTGGCCATCTTCTTCGATTTCAGCGAAGTCGACGACGTGGTGCATGACCGCTTGTGCCAGCCCTTGCGGCGAGTGGTGGAGAAGCGCTTCAGGGATTTTGTGCGTGTCCATTTCCCCCACGCGCGTTCGTCCGGCAGGATCCCGGAGGCCGACGGCTACAACGAGCAGTGGCAACAGCGGGTATTGGCCTCCTTTGCTCCGATGAATTGAGTCGTTTGGTTTGTGCCTGTCATGGCCACCGCCAAGCGCGAAAGGAAAACCGATATGAGATCCATGATCATGACCCTGGCAGGAGCCATGCTGTCGACCCTGGTTGGATGCCAGTCCATGCCGCCGATCCATACCGTGGCGCAGGTGGACCTGGAGCGGTTCATGGGCGACTGGTACGTGATCGCCAACATCCCCACCTTTATCGAAAAAGAGGCCTACAACGCCGTGGAATCCTACCGCCTGGCCGAAGACGGGTCCATCCACACCACGTTCACCTTCAACAAAGGCGACTATGACGGTCCACTGAAGACGTATACCCCCCGGGCCTTCGTGCGCGATACGACATCCAACGCGGTCTGGGACATGCGATTCGTCTGGCCCTTCACGGCCGAGTACCGCATCCTCCTGCTATCTGCCGACTATTCCAAAACGGTAGTAGGCCGGACCAAAAGGGATTATGTCTGGATCATGTCCCGCACACCATCGATTCGCGAAGAGGCGTACCTGGAGATACTCCGGTTTTTGGATCAAGAGGGGTATGACATCGGCAAGGTGAAAAAGGTGCCGCACCTGCCGGGTGGCTGACCGGCGTTCATTTCTTACCTCGGCAATGGTCAACCAGCGGCAAACGCCGTGGTGCTTAAACAAGACAATGCAAGGAGGAACGGCATGCCGACAATTGTACGATTTCATGAAACGGGAGCGGCGGATGTACTCAGGCTCGAGGAGTTGGCGGATTCACAGCCCGGCAGGGGCGAAGTGCGCCTGAAGGTGGCGGCCATCGGTCTTAACCGCGCCGAGGTGATGTTCCGCCAGGGCGTGTATCTGGAGGCGCCCACATTGCCCTCGCGCCTCGGCTACGAGGCCGCCGGAACGGTTGACGCGGTGGGGCCAGGTGTCAGCGGCATTCAGGTCGGTGATCGGGTCAGCACGATCCCCTCTTTTTCCATGACCCAATACGGTGTTTATGGCCAAAGCGCCATCGTACCGGCCCACGCTGTCGCCCGATACCCGGACACCTTGTCTGCGGTCGAAGGTGCCGCCATCTGGATGCAATACATGACCGCCTACGGCGCCCTGATCGAATACGGCAAGCTACATAAGGGGGCGTCGGTTCTGATCACCGCCGGCAGCAGCAGCGTCGGCCTGGCGGCTATTCAGATCGCCAAATCAGTGGGTGCCCTGGCCGTGGCGACCACCCGGGGGGCGGATAAAAAACCGTTCCTTTTAGAAGCCGGTGCCGATCACGTCATCGTGACCGATGAGTCGGATATGGCCGAACAGACCATGGCGGTCACCGACGGCAGGGGGGCCGACATCCTCTTCGACCCGGTTGCCGGCCCGTTTCTGGAAAAGCTGGCCCAGGCCGCGGCACCCGGTGCCACGATTTTCGAATATGGGGCGCTGTCCATGGCTGAGACCCCGTTTCCGCTGTTCGATGCCCTCGGCAAAGGCCTGACCATTCGCGGGTACACCCTGTTCGAGATCGTCAAGCAGTCCGCGAGTATGGCCCGCGGTAAACAGTTCGTCTATGACGGCCTGGCATCCGGCGCCCTCAAGCCGGTGATTGCGCGCACCTTTGCCCTGGAGGCCATCGTCGAGGCCCACCGCTTCATGGAGTCCAACCGACAGGTGGGCAAAATTGTGGTGACGGTATGAATTTAAAGGTAAAACAAAGGATAGACGCGTTGTGACCGTCATGCTGGTACCCAGCGCCATTGGTGAAAATCGATACTGGATTTCCGTTCTCGCTTGAATGACAAATGTCGGTACACAAAACGCACCGATTGCTACGCTAAAATGCATCGCTTGCCGGGAGGATCACGTCCCTGGTTTTTCTTGAGACGGTCCGAAAAAAAGGCCGTGTCCATCGATCCTCGAGGGGGACGAACATGGCCTTTTGGGATAGTTCAGTGGTGGGGTTTGTGGATATGGATTCACATACGCTTGCGCTTGCAGCCATTTCTTATAAAACCAATGGGTGCTCCTTCAAGGCATAATGGACGATACCTGTTTGTATCTCACCTGCGCAGATAGGGATGGCGTTGGTGGATTCAATCAGCGCAGCTGCACGGTAACATCGCCGACGGTAATTGCGGTGGCCATGTTCTTGATTGTTCCGTCCGAACATACAAATTCATCGGCTTCGACGCTCACCGTCATGCCTTCTTCAAGGTCTATATTATACTGATTGAACAGATAGTTGATTTTTACACCGTAAATTACCGTGCCATCGACGAGAATCGTATTCGGCCGGGTTGTTATTTTCTCTATTGCTCCATCAAATGTTTCCGCAAATGCGTTTTGTGCGACCACCATGCTCATGACAAGGGCAATAATTATCATAAATCGTCCCATAGGATTTTTCATTCGTTTCTCCTTTTCTCATTGATATGATCGATGTTTTAATCGTTCTCGATACCCACCACGCCACCGTTCACATATAAACGAGAAAATGCCGGCAAGGTTACATGCTTTTTTTAAAAAAGCCGTAACCCTTCATTTTCCGAGCAGGGCCGACACCGCACCCTGAAGGATGTGTCAATGCTATTGACGCACGCCGCACACCGTTCCTATAATGAGAAAATCAATCATTTCTGCTTGCTGCGATGACCCTTTTGTCGACCGGCCTTGCCCGCACGGTGGCTTTCTTGATTTAAATGTCGCGGCCTCAATTACCAAGGGAGCTGGTTTCAAGAAAAAAGCCAGGCTTCCAGCTGGGGGTGAACCAGCAACGGGGCCGCACGTGTGAACGCCTACCGGAAGTCGTCGCGGTGAGAGCGAGGAGAACCAACCCAAACAAAGGGGCCTGACCGATGACCGAATCCATGCGTATCATGACCGAAAACCCGTTGAATGCCGAAACGCCGGCAGTGCGCCTGCGCTCCTGGATTACACCCAATGCGGTATTTTTCGACCGCAACCAGGGCAAAATTCCGGAAGTGCCGATTGATTTGAACGATTGGCGCTTGATTCTCGATGGGGAGGTTAAAAAACCATTGAAATTGGACATGGACCGGATCCAACGCCTGCCCAAAGCCATCGTTGCCAATACCCTGGAATGCTCGGGGAACAGCCGGTCCCTGCTCGACAAGAAAGCGTCCGGCAACCCATGGACCATCGGCGGTGTCGGCAATGCCGTCTGGGGTGGTGTCTGGCTCCGGGACCTGCTGAACGATGCGGGGCCGGCAGACCGGGCCGCCCATGTCGCGTTTGAAGGAATGGACACCCCCCTCGGCAAGGCCCAGATTAAATTCGTGCGCAGCATCCCCATCGAAAAGGCGATGTCATCGACCCTTTTGGCTTATGAAATGAATGGGGACCCCCTGCCCTTGAAACACGGGTACCCCTTGCGGGCACTGGCCCTGGGATGGACCGGGGCCAACTGCGTGAAGTGGCTCAATCGTATCACGGTGCTGGAAAAGCCATTCGAAGGGTTCTTCATGGACCAGGTCTACCGGGTTTTCCAGAAAGGAGAGACCCCCGCCACCGGCGAGATCGTCACCGCCATCGCCCTGAAATCCATTATCACCCAGCCCCTGACCGATGAGCGCCTGGAAAAGGGAGCGGTGGTTGTGCTGGGCGCCGCCTATGCCGGCGAAGGGCATGTGGAACAGGTCGAGGTGTCCGTAGACGACGGTGCCCGCTGGCAGGCGGCTGAATTTATCGGTCCGGATGAGCCGTTTGCCTGGCGGCAATGGCAGTATGTCTGGCATGCAAGTCAGGCCGGTGTATACACGATCAAGGCACGGGCCGTGGACGGTCAGGGCCGGCGGCAGCCGAAAACCGCCCAATGGAATTTTCTCGGCTACGGCAACAATGGTGTCGATGAGCACGCCGTTAAGGTCTTCGTCGAGTGAATGCGATGGCCCGATCCGACCCGAGGAGAGCACGGGTGATGGGCGCCTCTACCCCTGTTTGCGCCGGATCATGCGTCTGATGGTGTATTCCATGACCGGTTCATCATCCTGATTGTTGACCTGTTGGAAAAAAGTGACGACACCCCGATCCGGTTTGCGGGTCTGGCGTTTGTCCACCACGTCGATTTTCACACCGACGGTGTCGCCGATAAAGACCGGCCTGACCACCTTGAGTTCGACACCCAGAAACGCCAGGCCCGTACCATGCAGGATACCGGACAGGATCGTCAGGCCCTCGGAGATCGAGAACGTCAGTGCTCCTGGAACGATAGGCTTTTTGTAGGGTGTCTCATTGACCACGTATGCCCGGTCCATGAACAGGGGCTCGAAAAAACCGAAAGCGGTGGTAAAGTTGATATGGTCCGCTTCGGTGATCGTACGACGGTCCGTTGCGTATTGCCCACCGGTAGAGAAGTCTTCGAAATACAGTCCACGGCAGATCATGGAAGGCCCTTTCCTGAATCGGCTCGCGTTGAAGGTTTCATCGCCTTGCCGGGCTATTGTCGATCATAATTCCATTTGCGTTTCAGCATCTCCCGCAGGGCGGTTTTTCCCGCATCGCTCAGCCCGAGACGGTCGATCTCACGCGCCAGCTGATCCGGGTCGCCGTGCCCGCTCGCGTATCCGTTGAGGCGCGCCACGGCGGTGGAGTTCACGAAATCCGGGTGAAGCGGATAGACGCGTGACATGTCGGCGTGCAGGTCGTAGTTTTGTTTGAGAATATACTTTTGATGGTAGTCTTCAGCAATGGTAAAGCTGCGCAGTGGCACAACCTCTGTTTTGACGCTGCGGTTGATCTTTTTCTCCACCGCCGCCTTGGACGCCATGGCCGCCTGCCGCTGCCGGTCGTCGTGGTAAAACACCGCATTCATGTACTGCCGGGACCACGACCGCCCGGTGGGCTTGTGGCTCTGCCAGAAGATGTCCAGCAGTTCTTTGTACGTGATCCGCTGCGGGTCGTAATCCACCTGCACGGTTTCCGTGTGGTCACCGATATGGCCGTAGTCCGGATTCTCCTGCCGACCGCCGGCGTAGCCGACGCGTGTGCGAATCACGCCTTCGATTATCCCGAACCGGGACTCGATTCCCCAGAATCAGCCCAGGCCGAAGGATGCGGTCTCGACGACCGCCGGCGCCTCCGCATCGATGGGCGGGATTGCCAGCAAATTGGTTTCGGTTTTCAATGCCAGGTTCATGGCTTCCTCCTCTGTTTTGGATCCTTGACCTGCCCGTGAGTCCATCGTCGGGGAACCGACCCACAGCAGGGACAGCATACCCATGAAAAATAAACACCATTTGCCGGTTGTGCAGCATCTTTTTATCATCGCGCGGCCCCTTTCTTTCTGCTTATCCGTATTTACCCTTGAAAAGGGTGGGTCCCACCGGTCAAACACCGGTACGGACAAACCATAACCACGAACGAGCAGGCCTGCTGTAAAGATTCGATAAAGATTGCCGGGTCGGGGTTGAGGCGGCAGCGCGCCCATATGCCTTTTTGCCATGTCGCCTGAAGGGTTTTTATTTGGCGGACGATGGGTTATGATTCCAACTCATCAGTCGGGCAACGATCATTTTCACTCTCACCACCGCCCCAACCGGAGCCGGCAATGAAAAAGCGGGTTGATCCACCCATGCACAGCGCCGAGCACATCCTCAACCAGGCCATGGGGCGCCTGTTCGGTTGCGACCGGTGCTTCAGCGCGCATATCGAGCGTAAAAAATCCAAATGCGACTACCGGTTCGACCGGTCGCTGAGCGACGCGGAGTTGAAAATGCTGGAAGAGGAAGTCAATGGCGTGATCCAGGCCGACCTGAAGGTCTCGGAACGCTTTGTCTCCCGTGACAGCGCCCGCAACGCCTACAGTTTATCACGGCTGCCCGATGACGCCGGGGATCGCATCCGGATCGTGACGGTCGGCGACTACGACCACTGCCCGTGCATCGGCCCGCATGTCTCTTCGACTCGAGAGATCGGTACGTTCCGGATAACCTCGTCAGGGTATCAAAACGGGGTCCTGCGCATCCGCTTCAAGCTGAAACGGCCGACAACGCGTTGAGAAGGAGATCGGATCCAATCACTTCCCAACAGAGGCTTTCAGGGCAACACGCTCAAACCCCGCGGCGGCTCTCGATGACCTTGATAATCCGCAGGATGGTTTTGTTCACCGGCGTGGGCACTTGATATGCTTTTCCCAGGGACACCACCTTCCCGGCAAAAATCTCCACCTCGGTTTTTCTCCCGGCTTCCACATCCTGGAGCATGGAGGTTTTGCCTGTCGACGAAAGCGAGTTCATGATGATGTCCCATTCATCGATGTCCGCTTCGGTCAGACCGATGCCGGCCTTCTCGGCCAGGGCGACCACCTCCGCCATCAGCGACCGGATCAACGCCCGGGCGTCGGGCGACGATTGAAAAAGGCCATACGGCGCGCGAAGCACGGCCGATGCCTGGTTGATACCCACGTTGATCATGAACTTCCACCACATGGCCCGCATCATGTCCACCGGGATCTCGTTGGGAATTCCTGCCCGGTTCAAGGCTTCCTGAATCGGTGCCAATGGGGGACCGTGGCCCTCATCACCGACAGGGCCGAAAACGATTTTGCCAGGATTGGCATAGGTGAATCGATCACCGTCGCGCATGGCATCGATGCCCACGGCGATGGCGTAGACCATCTTGTCCATGCCGCAGGCCGCACCGATGGCTTCCTCGCTCTCCAGGCCGTTCATGACCGACAGGATGGCGGTATCCTTGCCCACCACGGCTGCGATGTCGCCGACGGCGCCGGCCAGGTGGTGGTGTTTCAAGGCCACAAGAACCAAGTCCGCCGGTTCCGTTACCTTGTCCGGGTGAACCACGGGGACATTGTACAATCGGGTGTTTACGTTAAGTGTTTGGTTTTTGAGTCGCTCGTAACGCTCACCCCTGGCCACGAACGAGACGGAGAACCCGGCGGCATCGGTGAACATGGCGGCATAGGCGGCGCCCATGGCACCAGCCCCCACAATTGACACGTTTCGAATGGTTGTCATGGTTAACGCTCCTGATGGGGTGTTCTGCGTGAAACCGGCCATTGGCATGATATTCCCACGCCGGCGGGCGGTTGCCGTTTTTTTTAAAAAACGGTTACCTTTTTGCAATCCGGCGCTCTATTCAATGAACCGTCGATTTTTACCTGTATCACATTTCAACGGAGATAGAACATGGTTCAGCCGCCTGCAGCCCATCGAAACGAGGACCGTACCCTACTGGCCATCCTGGATTCACTCTTCATGGGAGTCATGATCATCGATCCGGCTGCGCACGTTATCGTCTATGCCAATGACGAAGCCAACAACATGATGCGCCGATCGTCGGCAGAGGTCATTGGCCGGGTGTGCCACGATCACGTCTGCCCCGCAGAAATGGGCAAGTGCCCCATTACCGACCTGGGCCAGAAGATCGATCATTCCGAGCGCTGCGTGCTCAACCGTAATCGGGAGAAGGTCCCCATCATCAAAACCGTCAAATGGATTACCTTCAACGGTCGGCCGCACCTGCTGGAAAGTTTTCTGGATATCAGCACCATCAAAGAAAAGGAAAAGCTCGAGGGCGTCTTGGAGATGGCCGGTGCCGCCACCCATCACCTCAGCCAGCCGATCCAGGTGCTGCTCAGCGGGGCGACCTACCTGAAACGGGAGAAGTTCGACGACCATGTCCGGGAAATGGCCACGATCATGCTGGACGCATTGGATCGGTTGAGGGAACTGATCGGCCGGATTCAGGCGATTACCCGGTATGAAAGCCAAGCTTATGTCCAAGGCAAGCGGATTGTCGACATCTACAAATCGTCGGCGGACGAGATGGAGTCCGACGGCTGACCCGCGATCCAGCATGTATTCCCAGTCGCTGGCGGCGGATTTAGCGAACGACCAGCCAGGTTCCTATCAGCATCAATCCAATGCCGCAGAGGCGGTAAAGGTCAAGGGGCTTCAGCTCTGCACCGAGTACGCCGAAATGATCGATCACGGCGCTGCTGACGAACTGGGCGGCGATGATGATCGTCATCGCCGACACCAACCCCAGGCGCGCGGTACCATATCCGATGGTGCCGACGATCACCAGGCCCAGTGCGCCGGCGGACAGCGCATACCAGGGCACCCCCTGCCAGGCGGCCAGGTTGCCGCCCCGGCTCAGCAACATGACCAGGCCGATGAGCAGCCCCCCGCCGCCGTAGGTGATGAACACGCTCTCCAGTGTGCCGATCTGTTTGTCCATCAGGGCCATGAACTGAGCCTGGAGGGTTACCGCAATGCCGCCGATGGCTGCGATGATGATCAGGGGTATGAATGTGCCCAAGGACGGTTTCCTTTCTGTTTCGGTCGCATCTGGTGGGCCGCGGTCTGCTTGTTCGCAGATGGCAGCGGAAGATATGCCTTGAAACGGTTGTGCACGGGCCCTGTCACGGGCAAGAACCAACAAGACAACGTTTCTATAACGTCCGCAGTGGCTTGAAGAGGTACTCAAGCCCGTTGATTTTGATTTCATATACCATATGCAGCATGTCGCCCAACGGTCCGCCCGGAAACCCGTTGTTGGCCAGCCAGATCACATAGGCCTCCGGCAGATCGATCAGCAGGCGGTCCTTGTACCGGCCGAAGGGCATGCGCATGCGCGCCAGTTGGAGCAGCACCTCCGGATCCGGCATGCAGTCATCGTCATCGGTCATCTGGTTTTCCCCTCCTGTTTTTTTAGCGAATGGTCGTGCTTAGCCGCAACGGTGAAAAATGGCAAGGCCGGGGATTCCTTTTTGTATTTCACCATCGCCAAAGCATCGCACCGGCCGAGGTGTTAGGATGGTTTCTTGTTGCATTCAGGCGAGGGCCTTTTCAGCGTGTTTGGCGGCCTGATTTGAAAATCCAGGGCGATGCCTTATCTTTGCCTATATTTTTATCAACGTTGTATTCAGGGGCATTCTCTTAGAGCCAGGGACACTCCCCGTTTTCATGACGACAACCGCCCAACATGGGCACCGGCCCTTCAACCCTTGGGAGACGCAACCACCATGGCCCTGATCGAAGCGCGCAACCTAGTCAAAACCTATGCCGTGGATCACCGTGCCATCACCGTGCTGGACAATGTTTCCATGCGTGCCGAAAAAGGGGAATTCATCGTTATCGCCGGCAGCAGCGGCAGCGGAAAAACCACTTTGCTGACCCTGCTTTCCGGGCTGGATCACCCCACGTCAGGACAGGTGTTCATTGACGATCGGGAGATCACGCATGCCTCCGAAGAAGATCTGGCCCCGTTGCGCAACCGGACCATCGGTTTCGTGTTCCAGTCCTTTCATCTGGTGCCGTCGATGACCGCCATGGAGAATATCATGTTCCCGGCAGAGCTGACGGGTGATCCCGATGCGAAGGCGCGTGCAGGGCATCTGCTGGCGCGGGTAGGACTGTCGGCCCGGGCCGACAACCTGCCCAGCCAGTTGTCCGGGGGAGAAAAGCAGCGCATTGCCCTGTGCCGCGCCATGATCAACCGGCCCAAACTGCTTTTTGCCGACGAGCCCACCGGCAACCTGGATTCGGAGAACGGCAGGATGGTGCTCACCCAACTCATCGATCTGAAAAACGAACATGGGGCCACCCTGGTGCTGGTAACCCACAATCCGGAAATTGCCCGGGCCGCCGATCGGGTGATTTCCCTTAAAGATGGACACCTGATCGGATAGCCGACCATGCGCCACATGCCAATGATTCTGCGCCAGGTGCGCCGCTCCTATAAACAGGCCAGCCTGTTCGTGCTCTGCGTTGCCCTTTCCCTGGCCACCCTGACCGCCTTTTCCGGATTCGCCAGAAGCGTGGGCCGAGCCCTGCTGGACGACGCGCGCAGGCTGCACGCCGCCGACATTATCATTCGATCCCACGATCCCATTTCCGCCCCCCTGGTGCAAGCGGTCGGCAGACTGGTGGCTCAGGGCCTGGTCGTGAAGGCCAATGTTCACGAATTCTACAGTGTGGTGCGCGCCCCCGACGATAAGTCGTCCGTGCTGTCCAGGCTGAAGGTGGTGGAACCGGGCTACCCTTTTTACGGCCGGGTCGCGTTGAAATCGGGCCGCCCCTTCAATCAGGTGCTGGCATCGGGTGCCTGCATCGTCGAGCAGACCCTGCTGGATCGCATCGGCCTGAAGATGGGCGACCAGTTGCAGGTCGGCTACACGTCCCTGACGATCGACGACGTGGTTACGGCCGAACCGGATCGCCCCCTGGATCTGTTTGCATTCGGCCCCCGGGTGTTCATCCACAGTTCGGATCTGGAGGCCCTGGGCCTGATGGCCACCGGCAGCCACATCCATCGTGTGGTGCTGCTCAAGGTAATTGACCCGCTCCAGGTGGATGCCATTGCCGGCCGATTGAAACAGCTCTCCTCAGTCGAGGGGGAAAGCGTCGACACCTACCTTACCTCCGGGTCTGTGGTTAAACGGTTTCTGGACAATTTCCTGTTTTTCCTCAAGCTCGTGGGACTTTTTATCCTGATTGTGGCCGGGTTGGGCATTCAGAGTACCCTCACAGCCCTGTTCAACGAAAAACAGCGCACCATTGCCGTGATGAAAACCGTGGGCGCCAGCGGTCGTTTTATCAATACGCATTTCATGCTCATGGTCCTCACGCTGGGCCTCACGGGAACCGGCGCCGGTATTTTATCCGGTGCGGCAGTCCAAGGCGCCCTGGCCTGGATGCTGGGTCCGCTGATGCCCGAGGGGTTGGGGCTGACCATCGTCTGGGTCGGGGTGCTCGAGGCCGTCTTGCTGGGGCTTGCCGTAGTGGCCCTGTTTTCGTTCCTGCCCCTCTACCGGCTCAGGGAGATGCGCCCGGTGGCCATTTTCAACCGCCTGCCGTCCGTCGGCATCGCCCGCTGGCCCTATTTCCTCTCCGGCTTCCTGGTTCTGTTCTTTTTTCTGGCTCTGGTGCTGTGGCACATGCGCGACATTCGCTTTGGCTTCTATTTTGTCGGCGCTGTTACCGCCCTGATCCTGGCTGCGGCCCTGCTGGCCCAACTGGCGCTGTGGACGATGAAACGCCTGCCCGTTCGTCCGCTGACCCTGCGCCAGGCCATACGGGGTTTGTTTCGACGGGGAAATGCTACCCGGGCCATCATGATTACCCTGACGGTCTCCCTGTCCGTGATCTTCGGTGACCATCTCATCGAAAAAAACCTGAATGCCACCTTCGTTCAGTCATTCCCTGCCGATTCACCCAACGCCTTTTTCCTGGACATCCAGCCCGATCAGGCCGAGGCGTTTTCAGCCGCCATCGGCCGTCCGATACAATTCTACCCCATTGTGCGGGCCCGGATCACGTCGGTGAACGGCGAGGCCATCGACCGCAACCAGGAAGGCAGAAAACGGCGCGACAACCTGTCGCGGGTGTTCAACCTGACATACCGGGAAGCGCTGCTGGACGATGAAACCCTGATCGACGGCGACACGCTCTTTCGAAACGACTGGACTGAGCCTCAGGTGTCAATCATGGATACCGTGGTGGATATGCGGCCCATGCAAATCGGCGACCGCATCGGCTTCAAGATTCAGGGCGTACCCTTGACCGCGCGCATATCCAGCATCCGCACCCGTGACAACCAGTCTTTGAGCCCTTTTTTTTACTTCGTGTTTCCGGAGGCGATCATGAAGCAGGCCCCCCACACCCTGTTCGCCGCCCTGACGGTGAGTCCCGGGCAGGTGGGACCACTTCAAACGTCGATCGTCTCCCGGTTTCCCAACATCAGCGTCATCGACATGTCCCAGACTATCGGCATCCTGGCCCGGCTCATGGCTCGCCTGTCACGGATCGTCCGTGTTTTCAGCATCTTCAGCATCGCGGCAGGTCTTCTGATCCTGGTGAGCGCGGTCTTTGCCACCCGGGCCGAACGGGTGGTCGAGTCGGTCTACTACAAGATCCTGGGGGCGGGAAGGCGATTCGTTTTCACTGTCTTCGCCCTGGAAAATATGCTGGTCGGGCTGCTCAGCAGCGTCATGGCCCTGTTCATGGCCCAGGCCGGTGCATATTGGGTCTGTACGGTGAAATTCAATATCGGCTATCGGCCGTTTCTGCCGGCGTCGCTGTTCATGCTGGCGGCCACCGTGGCGTTGACCGTCACGGTGGGCATGATCGCCTCGAGGTCGATCATGGCCAAAAAACCGGTTGCGTATCTCAGGGAGCAGCAAAATGAATAAATGCTTGAAGTGCGCCTTCTGGTCCAATCTCTGCGTTGGGGGCATGCTTCAAATCCTCGACATACTGCAGTATGCCTGCGGTTTGAAGCATGCCCCCGCCTTGACCTTGAACCGGAATGCGTACTTCAAGGTGTCTTCCATTAAAAATAACCCATTTAGTCTATGGCAGATTAAGGGGATGGCTCTGCTGGTAGGCATCAGCATGATCCTGTCCGGCTGCAGCCAGGAGTCGCCGGTTGAAAAACCCGTTGCGCCGCAAACCGCTGCTCCTGTATACGATGGCACGATCGTGGCCGTGGGCGACAGCCTGACCGCCGGGCTGGGCGTTGCCGAAGACCAGGCCTATCCTGCCCAGCTGGCCCGCCGGCTGCAGGCCGACGGATACAACTATCACGTGATCAATGCCGGCGTGAGCGGCGAGACCAGCAGCGGTGCCCTTTCGCGCATCGAGTGGGTGGTAGCCAGCCTGCGTCCGGATATCGTCATTCTGGAAACCGGTGCCAATGACGGCCTGCGGGGTCTGGATCCCGGCCTATTGAAGACCAACCTGGACCGGCTGGTCGGTTTTTTAACGGCGCGCAACATCCAGGTGGTTTTGGCCGGCATGCTCATGCTGCCCAACCTGGGCCCGGAATACACCCGGGCTTTTTCGGACATCTACCCGCACATTGCAGAGAAACACGGGGTCATTTTTATTCCTTTTTTCCTCGACGGCGTCGCCGGCGAGTCCCGTCTCAACCAGCCGGACAAGCTGCACCCCACGGCTGACGGCTATGCCCGCATCGTCGATACGGTCTATCCGCATGTCGTCAGGGCCATTGAGCGGCACAAGGCCATGTGAGCGGACCTTCTCGGCCGACGGAGTCCCCTCCAGGGCTGAACGTTGCATCTTACAGCCCTTTTTCCGGCATCGGAAAGGTTGTTCATCCGCTGACGAATGTGATACGGATGCCTCCGGCTTTTTTTAACATCCTTCATTTTAGGAGATCCATCGCTCGTGACGTGGCATACCATCAGGGCCTTTGGCGCAACCGACTACCAGGCGGTCATGCGCTATCGAGACCCGAACACGCGGTCATTCAGATTCCGATCCTCGACCTGCCGTGCACTGACGCCTGAGATGCGTAAGAGACACAGGTGGTATGTCGGCGGGTGGAAAATGCATCTGACCATCTATCCCGCCGACTATGCCAAGGCCCTTGGCGCCCTCAGCGTGTTTGAAGATCGCACGGCATCTGCGGGCCTGGTTTTCAAATACGCCGGTTCGAGACGGCTTTACGAGGACTTTGCCGGAGAGGTGAAGGGAAAATTCGCCACAATTTATTGCAAGGCGCCGGCGGACATCCCGACGGTCGTCTATCTGTTGAACCCGTTATTTACCCAGCAGGGCATGACGCCCGTGGCCAGGGCGCAAATCAACACCTTTGCCGGGCTCAAACACGAACTGCCGCTGATCGGGGGATATGGCTTCGTCAGGTACGGGGCCTTTTGCTACACCAACGGGGTCCTGGATCTGACCGATGCCAGCCGGGAACCCATGCGGGATAACCGGCGGCGACCTTTTCCCAGCTTCAGGGATCCCGCCAGACTGGAGGCTGAAATGGATGCCTTCAGGGATCTGATACAACCCGTTCCGTAGCCACCACCCATCCACAGATGGCCAACGTGAAGCACATCTTTTCCGGACCACGCCTGCCGCTATAGCTCTCGCTGACGAAAAGCGGCGTTGACCGCCAGACGCTCCAGCGAAAGCGCGATCACGTCTGCCAATCGGGGCTGTTTCCGCTTTAATCGCAAACAGAAGGCTTCCGTGCGATCCGGGTCCTGCAGGCCGGGACCGGGCACGACGGCGGCCACCACCCGTTCAAATAAAAGGGGGTGCATGCGTTCAATGCGCGGGAGGTTGTCGGCAAACCATGGCCACAGGCGATCCGCCGCTGCCGGATTGCCGGCGGCCGCCACCAGGGGCATGAAGCGTATCCGATCCGGCACCTTCGCCAAGGCGAAATCCAACGCCTCCTCCAGCACAGACCATGGGTTGAAACAGCCCAGGGCACCGGCAAGGGCCATTCGCTCATGCTCGGCGCCGCTTGCTTCGAAACGGCGAATGATGGCTTTGAGGGCCGGGCCGCCTCCCGAAACGGCACCGGCGGTCATCACACCCCTGAAAATGTCGGGGGCGACGGTGGAACCGGTTAAAAAGGCGTTGAACTGGTCGGTCAGGAAATCGAGGACCTGCGGGTTGCCGAGCAGGGCGCCGTGGACAAAAAGCTGATCGCGCAGCATGGCCGCGGTCTGCGATTCTTCCGGCGCAGGCTGAACGCCGATGGCTTCCAGGGCCGCGTTCATCAAGGTGACGGCCGTTTGGGCCGTCCGGGTCCGGATTTCGCCCCTGAGCACCATTGTCGCTTCGAACAGATGGCTGTCCAGGCTGGAAAGGGGCAGGTAGGCCTGCTCACCGTGGAAGCTGTCGGCCAATTCCAGAAAGGTCGCCATGGGAACGAGCCCGGCTTTGACCAATGCAAACAGGTCGTTCTGCAGGCCCCATCGATCCATGGGCGGCAAATGTCGACCGGCGACCATGGCCCTCAGCCGGACCAGATTGTCTGCATCGTTGTAGCAGGTGTGGTAAAACCCGGTCTGGCCGGGGTTGAGGTGGTAGGCGGTGGTCTCAGGCGGCAGGGTGACGTCGGTTTGTTTTTTTTTGAGCAGGATCGTTTGGGTGTCTGCCGTGCCGTCGGCGGTGTAGGTGATGATCGACACCGGTACCAGCCATGTCTGTGATGAATCGTTGGGCAGATAGGTAAATCGCCGCTGGCGCAGGGTGAGCGTGTTGTCTATTCGTTCGGCGGTGATCACGGGGTAGCCCGGCTGGGTGACCCAGTTGCGCATGAGTTCGGCCACCGGCATGCCGGATGCGGCCGACAGCGATTCCCACAAGTGGTGACTGGCGGCGCTGCCATAGGCGAAATCCGTCAGATAGCGCCGGAGGCCGGCTTTAAAATGATCGGGCCCGATCCAGGCCTCCAGCTGTCTTAAAATGCTGCCCCCTTTGCTGTAGATGATGGGCGCCGTGCTGGTGGTGATGGCCACCTGGGCGCCGCCCGGCATTTCGATGGCAAAGGTTTCGATCAGCGCGTCACGGGCCATGGCCGTCTCGGTCTGGCTCCTGACAAACTGATCCCAGATTTCCCATTCAGGATAGTGGTGGTTCACCATGCCGTAACCGAAGTAGGTCGCAAAACTTTCGTTGAGCCAGAGGTACTTCCACTCCTCGGGCGTTACCAGATTGCCGAACCATTGGTGGGCGATTTCGTGGGCAATGACTTCGCAGATGCGTGCCAGCGCTTCCCTAGAGGTCACACCGGGGATGTTCAACAAAAGGTTCTCGCGAAAGGTGATCGCCCCCCAGTTTTCCATGGCTCCGAAAGCGAAATCCGGTACGGCGATCAGGTCCAGCTTGGTCAACGGATAGTCGATGGCATAATAATCTTCACCGTAAGCCAATGCCTTGCGCCCAAATTCCCGCCCGTAGACAGTCTGGTCCCCCATCCCCGGCAGGCAGACGGCACGCACCCGGCGGTCGTCGGTGTCTTCATGGATTTCAAAGGGACCCACACCGAAGAATAACAGGTAGGTGGACATTCTGGGCGTCGGGTGGAAAGTGACCTGGTGCCTCCCGTCCTCCAGTTCCGTGATCGTTTGGATGTCGGTATTGGAAATGGCGGTCAGGTGGCTGTCGATGACCATCTCAACCCTAAACACAGCCTTCTGCGCAGGATGGTCCAGGCAGGGAAAGGCGCGCCGGGCATCGCTTTCCTGAAACTGGGTGACGGCAATATGTTTCGGGCGGTCGTCCGTTTTGATCCGGCTGCGATAGAAACCGGCCATTCGATCGTTGATCTTTCCGGTGTAGTCGACAGTCAACCGAAACGGGCCGGTAAGGGGATCGGGAAGATGGATGGTCAGGCTGGTCTTGGCCGGATCCAGCGTAAATGGGCAGTCGACAGGCGTTTCATCGGTGCCATCCGGTTGAATGCGACAGTTCCAGATGGCCAGTTCCGCACAATGGAGCGTGAGGGTTCCGGTGGGTTCGCCGGCGTCGGCGGAAAGGGTCATCCGGCCGGCAAAGGTAAATCGGTCAAGATCCGGCTCGATGGCGAGCTGATATTCCATCGGTGTGATGGGAGCAGTCATGCTGATCTCCATTGATTTTGTTGTGAAGGGCCGCGGTTACGGGGTTACGGCTAAAAAATGCGGGGCAGAATAAACCGGCCGATCGTATAGAACACCCCGATCGAGATGAACATCCCAGCGGATACACTGTGGACCCAGAATGCAACACCGATCCGCCCGGTCTTTTTCCTGGTATGGGCGATATAGGTTCGATAGAGGTCAATGATGTTCGGTGCCAGCGTGTTGCGGTTTGCCAGGCCGCGGTCAAACAGGTATCGGGCGATGATTGAAAATGAGCCGGCAGCGATCACCACGGCTACCCCCATTACAATCAATATGGTATAATCAGCAATGATCAAGGTCGTACCTGCCCGTTGAAACGCAGGCTAACCTGCGCACATGACGTTTAAATACAGCCGCTAATTCTTAAACTTGAATTGGTCGGTGTCTTGTATGGCATACCCCCGGCTGGTGAAATCACCTCTTTCATCGGCCAGGCGCTTATCAGCGATGGCCTGGGACCGATAGGCCACCCGGGCACTGATGACAAAATTAGCCGTGTTGATGCCCTGCCGGGCCAGGTAGTTCTGAAATTGATTCTCCATTTTACGGATGAGAACCACGTCAGCGACAAATTCCTCATCGCTGTATGTCGCACCGGATACTTTTGCCACAAACACGGGGGTGATATAGGCGGTCTTATCTTGCATGGAGTAGCTGACAATGTAGCAGTAGCCCTTTTCTTTGGCCCAACAGGACGGTGCGCTGAACACGACCACCAGAACCACGACGAGTATCAACGTCAGACCAGTTTTCTTCATAGCAGCCTCCTTTTCAACACCAATGCTTGTTTTGTCGCGTGTCCCCGATTAAGACTGCGCGAGCCTTTATTGATCTATGGTGTTTCAGGCGTTGACCGGTTGGGGCTCAACGCCTTTAGTGCAAAGCCGCGAATCGATAATGTAATACCTATCACGCCATGGAACCCGGCGCAACTGTGTCATCAGTTGATGTCTTAACGGCCGTTGTCACGATCATGCAAAAACAAACCTCTCAGGGCCGCTTGCCGCTATTGTGAAAGGCTTCCAGGCTGCTCCTGTCGATCATCACTTTGCCGTGCTCACGCATTGCGCGAATTTCGTCAAACTCGATCAGCTGATAAATCACTTTCTTGCCTACGCCGATAAATTGGGCCGCTTCACTGACCGTCAATACCGGCACCTCGATATATTTGCGGTTGTCGATCATCAATATCTGGATCCTTATTTTGTTTTGCGCGGGCGGCCTCGGGGCCAAACGATTTTTTGAACGACATCCCCATGGCCGCAACGCTGGCTGTTTAAAAGGGTACACCGCCAAACGGGCAAGGGGCGCAATCAATTCAGTCCATCACCGGCCTGGCGTCTTCATTTATGGGGACCATAAGCATTCTTCCGATAGCGGCAAGGGCATCGACACCAAGGCGGCCCTAATTGTTCCAAACCACTCCGGAAACCGGATCAGCCATGCCTGTTGTTGTAAATGCAAACCGAGTTCTTATGTTTAGGTGTTAAAACACGGACTCAGAAACGGGGAAAAAAAATGGAAAACGTCTGGACTTATAAGAACGTTGAAATCAGTGAAGGCTTGAAGCCCGGAAGCAAAACCTTTCGCTATTTTTTCAAGGTGCTCGAAAGTGGGCAGAGAAAATGCAATTACTGCGTCTGGATCGTGGATGACGCCCTGACCCGGTTCGATCCATCCAAGAATTTTAATGCCATTGTCGCCTCCCGTAAAGACACGTGGCATCAATGGGTCAAGGCTAAAATTGACGACTGCGATTTTCGGAATCGGGTGTTGAAATTTGAAAAAGCAGGCCAACAGGAGCTCAACCTCTCGGAAATGTCTGACCACGTGACGCCGGACTGATCTGGACGCCAGGTGCACAACGATCAACCATCCCCGTATGGTGGAAAAAAATGAAAGCAATGGGCAATGCTTCTTCCCGGAGCGGCCGATGAAACGTATTGTCGGATCTTTATTGTTGTTTTTCCTCCTTCCATTGGCTTTTTCATCAGCTGATGACATGGTCCTCATCACCGAAGAAGGCATCCCGTACAATTACACCCAAGGCGGGAAGCTGACTGGCGTGACCACGCAGGTGGTCCAGGAAATTACCCGGCGTCTGGGGATTGCCGGCGACATTCAAGTCCTTCCGTGGGCCCGAGGCTACAAGCGACTGCGTACGGAACCCAACGTGGTCCTGTTTACCACAGCCCGCACCGTAGAACGCGATTCGCTGTTCCATTGGGTTGGGCCGCTTTTCACCGTCCGGCTGGAATTTTATGCCCGCAAGAGCGCTGCGCCGCGCATTGGTTCCCTCGACGCTGCCAAGCAGGTGGGGGCCATTGCCACCTACAAGGATGATTTCAGAGAGCAGATCCTCAAATCTTTAGGGTTTACCAACCTTGACAGTTCCAACAGCCCCAAGAGCAATATCCGCAAGCTGATGTCCGGCCGGGTGGACCTCTGGTTTTATGACAACATTGGAGCGCCGAAGATCGCCAGCGATGCCGGAATCGATCCGACCGAAATCGAAGCGGTTTTCACCTACCGGGAGCATTTCTCCTACATCGCCATTTCCAAACAGACGTCTCCAGCCATCGTGCAGCAGTGGCAGGCGACCCTGGATGATATGAAAGCGGACGGAACATTCTGGTGGCTGACACGCAAATGGCTGCCGCCAGAAGCCATCCGGGTGTCCGAACGACAGACTCACACCGACACGCCATTTTCTTTGAAGCTGTACACGGAGGATTCACCGCCCTCCTCCTATGAGGAAAATGGCCGGATCAAAGGACTGTCGGCCGACATCGTCCGGGAGATCCTGAGACGGATCGGCCAGCCGGATACGATAGCGCTGGTGCCGTGGGCCAGGGGGTATCAACTGGCCCAGTCCGAAGCCAATACGGCCCTTTTTTCAACCACCCGACTCCCCCAGCGTGAAGCCCTGTTTGCATGGGTGGGACCGCTCTACCGGCAACGCTGGGGGTTGTACCGGTGGCGTGCGGGCACCCTCCGTATTCCGGATATCGAGGCGGCCAAGCAGGTCAAGCGCATCGGTACCTACCGCCAGGACGCCAAGATGCAATACTTGCAGGCATTGGGGTTTGAAAACCTAATCCCCACCAACAAGAACATCACCAATGTGACCCACCTGCAGCGGGGAAATATCGACTTGTGGGCCAGTTCGGATTTCAACATGCCGCACCTGGCCAGACAGGCCGGTGCGTCGCCTGACCAGTTGGCGCTGGCCTACGCCTTCCATACCGTGGGCAATTACATCGCTTTTTCCAAACAAACGTCACCGCATGTTATCCGGCTGTGGCAGGCGGTGTTGGATGAAATGAAATCGGACGGCAGCTACCAGCGGATCTGCCGGGAGTACAACTATGTACCGGAATAAACGATGACTTGGCGTGAACCGAGACACGTGAGCCCTGAACGCAAACACGTGGCCAACCCCGGTTCATCGGGACCCACCATGCGCGGTGTTGGAATCCTGAGACGGCGTTCCATCTCCACTGAACTGGCCATCAGCCTGGTACTGCTGGTCTTTCTGGTGGAGGGGCTTCTGCTTATCCTGATCTACCACCGGCAGGCCGACTATCTTTACCGTCAGCTGCAGCTAAAAGCGGACGAGTATGCCGTCAACCTGTCCCAAACGCTGGCGGTGCCGATCTGGGATCTGGATGACGAACAAATCCGGCGGATCGGGGAGGGATTCGTGCGCAACGACATCGTCACGAGCATCCTCATCCGCGACATCGACGGGAACGTCTATTATGAATTCAGCCGGGATACCTCCGAAAACCCGATCAGCCGTGTGGTTCCGATTGTCTATATCGGGAAACCGATCGGCCAGGTCGACTTTGCCTTGTCAATGGACGTCTATCGCAAGGACCTGATATGGCTTCGAAACATAGCGATTCTGTTGATGGCGGTATCGCTGGTGGTGATTGTCATTGCCACAGGCATTGTGTTGCGGGTGCTCATGCGTAAACCCCTGGCCATCCTCCGCCGGGGGATGGACCAGGTGGCCCGGGGGGACTATGATTACCGGTTCGACGAGGTGCACCATGATGAACTGGCCGACATCGCGCATCGATTCAGCAAAATGGCCGAGGAGATACGCGAGCGGGAGCAGTCGCTTCAGAAAGAGGCGGCCGAACGCAAACGGGCGGAGGATAAAAGCAGGCAGAGCGAGGCCAGGACCCTTGCCATCCTCGATGCCATCCCCGATACCGTGTTCCAGTTGGATCGCGACGGCCGGTTCGTTGACCTGCGGGGAGACCCGGAAAACCTCGTGGTACCCCCTGATCAATCTATCGGGCGAAAAATCGAGCATGTCATGCCTGGCCATGTTTCACGGGTCTTCCGCATGCAGCTCGACCGGACATTCGCGGCCAAGGGGGTGAGGGTGTTCGAGTACGACATGCCGATCGAGGACGGCGCCAGGTACTACGAATGCCGGCTGGTGGCGGTGTCGGACGACCTGGCGCTAGGCATGGTGAGAAATATCTCTGAACGGATGACTGCAGCGGCAGAAAAGAAACGCCTGCTGGACCAGCTTCAGCGGGCCCAGAAAATGGAGGCCATCGGCATGCTGGCCGGCGGCGTCGCCCACGACCTGAACAACGTCCTGTCGGGCCTGGTCAGCTATCCGGAGTTGATCCTCATGGACCTGCCGGAAGAAAGCCCTTTGCAAAAACCCATCCGTACGATCCAGCGCTCCGGTGAACGCGCCGCCACTATCGTTCAGGATCTATTGACACTGGCCCGCCGGGGGGTGTCGGTCGCAGAGGTTCTCAATCTGAACCAGGTGATCCGTGACTACCTGAAAAGCCCCGAATATGACAACCTGCGGCATCACCATCCGGATTTTAGACTGGAAACGAACCTGGCTGACGACCTTCTCGATATCTCCGGATCCCCTGTTCACCTCGCAAAAACCGTGATGAACCTGGTTTCCAATGCCGCGGAAGCGGCGACGCAAGCCGGCGTGATCCGCATCGAAACGGAAAACCGATATATCGACAGTCCCGTCAAGGGCTATGACGACATCGAAGAGGGCGACTATGTGGTGTTGACGGTGACGGACAACGGAATCGGCATTTCCCACGAGGACATCGACCGGATTTTCGAGCCGTTTTACACCAAAAAAGTGATGGGCCGAAGCGGTACCGGTTTAGGCATGGCGGTGGTGTGGGGAACCGTCAAGGATCACCGCGGGTACATCGACATGCGCAGTGCACCGGCGCAGGGCACCACGGCAACCATTTACCTTCCCTCCACCAAAGAGCACCGCATGCAACCGCGAACCCCTGAAAGTGTTGAAAGCCTGATGGGTGACGGCGAGCGGATTCTTGTTGTGGACGATGTCAAGGAACAGCGGGAAATCGCCACCGGAATGCTCACCCGGTTGGGTTATGCCGTGGCAAGCGTTTCCAGCGGCGAAGCGGCTGTCGATTATGTCAGGCAACACAGGGTCGATCTGCTGGTGCTGGACATGATCATGGATCCCGGCATCGACGGCCTGGAAACCTACCGCCGCATCATCGACATTCATCCCGGCCAGCCGGCCTTGATAACCAGCGGCTTCTCCGAATCCGACCGGGTACACGAGGCCCGAAAACTGGGAGCCGGCAGATATGTGAAAAAACCCTACCGGCTTGAAACCATTGCCAGGGCGGTGCGAGACGTATTGACGCTTAATGGAAAGGGTTAACCATCGGTATCGGAGGGTTCACGCTTTTACCCGGTGCGGTAAAACCATGCCCGCGTCGACAAGACCATGCCGAACGGGGAGCTTATCCGCTCGCACCGCTATCGATTCGCGGATCGATGGCGCCAAGCCTGTATACGCACGGGCAGTCCTTGTCCACGATCAGGTTGACCCCTGACCGGGGCAGGCGTTCATGGGCGCCGGTCGCCAGCCAACCGCCCGGCGACAGCGCCGCAACGACCCGCGCGAAGGCGACCTGAAGGTCGGGGCCCTGGTAGTAAGTCAGCAGGTTGTTGCGCAGCAGGATCATGTGAAAGGGGCCGTCGTCGGGCAGCGGATCGAGCAAATCATGCTGCCGCCAACGGATGGGGGGTATCCGGTGATGCCGGATGAAAAAGCGCCGGCCGCCCTTGGCTGAATCGAAGTACCGTTCCCGCATTTCATCCGTCACCTCCTTGAGACTGCTTCGGCTGTAGGCGCCCGTTCGGGCGCGCTCCAGGCAGGCCTTGCCGGCATCCGTGGCCAAAAGGTCCAGCGTCTGCGGATACCTCAGCTCATTCCACAGCATGGCCAGGCTATAGGGCTCTTCTCCGTTGGCGCAGCCGGCGGACCAGATGCGGACAGGCGGGGGAAACCGCTCCACCAAATCGGGCAGGCTGCGTTCGCGGAGGGCCTGCCACAGGTGTCGATCCCTGAAAAAACGGCTGATGGTCACCCTGAGGCACCGCTCATGGGCAGCCTTTGTCTCGGGCTGGCGCGCCAACTGGACAAGGTATTGTTCAACCGTTGAACAGCCCAGTTCCTGCATGTGGCGACGAAGACGTCTGATCACTCCCTTGCGCACCTTGCGGTAGCCGGCCCAGGGGCGGTTGCGGTGTTCGAGCAGGCGGCGAAATTCGGTGTCGCCGAACATGACCGAGACCGGTTTATCGGTTGTATCACAGCTGGGGTTCATCCTTCCAATCATGGCCATCCATGTTGGCGCGTTGCGCAGGAAGACGATATTCAAGGCGTCAGCTCTCCCCCGCCCCGTTTCCGAGACAACGCCGCACCGCAGAGGGTCAAATTTCAGCGGTTCAATTCACTATAGGTATCCCGCATGTCCCGTTTGAGGATTTTTCCAGTGGGGGTCTTGGGCAGGGCGTCGACGAAGACCACGGACTTGGGCACCTTGAAACCGGCCAATTCCTTCCTGCACAGGCCGATGATTTCCGCCTCGGTGATGGTTTCCCCTTTGCGGGGCACCACCACTGCCGTGACCGCTTCCACCCATTTGGGGTGAGGCGTGCCGATGACCGCCACCTCCTCCACACGTCTGTCCAGGTAGATGGCCTCTTCCACCTCGCGTGTGGAGACATTTTCACCGCCGGTCTTGATCATGTCCTTTTTGCGGTCCACCACCGAGATGTAGCGATCGTTGTCCAGCACGCCGATGTCCCCGGAGTGGAACCATCCGCCGTGCATCGCCGCTTCGGTTTTTTCCGGATCCTTGAAATACATGGTCATGGCGTGGGGGCCCTTGCCGCAGATCTCCCCGGGGATGCCCGCCACGTCGATGGGTTGGGAATCCTCATCCTCCAGCCGGGTTTCCATGTTCAGGCCCGCCATGCCGGCCGATCCCAGCTTTTCCAGGGCGTCTTCGGCTTTCAGGATGGTGTGGTAGGGGGCCAGCTCGGTCTGGCCATAGTAGTTGTATATCCTGCAGCCGGGCAGCCGCGCCATAAGCTCCTTGAGCACCTCCACGGGCATGATTGAGGCGCCATAGTAGCACTTGGTTAGGCAGGAGAGATCGTAGCGCCCGAAATCCGGGTGGCGCAGGATGCCGATCCACACGGTGGGCGGGGCGAAGAACATGTTGGCCCTGAAGCGGTCGATGGTTTTTAAAATCATGCCGATGTCCGGCGCCATGAGAATATTGGTGCCGCCTGCCCAGAAAATAGGATTGAGAAACACGTCCCGCTGGGCGCAGTGGTAGATGGGCAGAGCGTTGACGTTGATGTCCCCGCTGTCATAGCCGCCGTCGATAATGGCTCCCATGTACTGGGCCATGAGGGCCTGGTTGCTGATGATCACTCCCTTGGGAAGGGATTCGGTTCCGCTGGTGTACGTCATCTGGCAGGGATCCTCGATGTGCAGGATCACGTCCGGCTCGGTGCTCGGGGCGGCCTCCATCCAGCTGTCGAAGACCAGGAAGCGGTCGTTCGCCGCCGGTTGGCCGCCCCCCTGGTCGGACCAGATCAGGGTGTTCACCGTGGGCATCTCGCCCAGCACCCCTTCCACCAACCCGAAAAGGGCGTCCTCAACGATGAACACCTTGCTCTCCGAATGGTTGATGCAATAGGTGATATCCGGGCCGCGCAGCAGGTAGTTGATGGCCAGGTAAACGGCGCCGATCTTGCAGCAGCCCAGCCAGGTCAATACGTGGTGGATGGTGTTGTGGGCCAGGATGGCCACCCGGTCGTACTTGTTCACCCCCAGGCCGGCCAGGGCGTTGGCCGTCCGGTTGGCCGCCGCCTCCAGTTGGGCGTAGGTGAGAGACGTTTCACCGAAAATGATGGCCGTTTTATGCGGATCGTGGTAGGCGGTCCGCCGGATCATGTCCGCGATGACCCATCGGTTCACCCGGTTGTAGCGGTCCATGAGAAATTCGATATTCTCCTTGTTCAACACGTTGAAACGGGCCTTTTGTTCATCGGTCAAGGGGGTGCCGGGTGCCGTCATTCAATTTTCTCCTTTTTTAATGATGGATTGCTTAACCGCCGGGCGATCCACGGTTTTTCAACCCGCAGGTGAATCATGGGGGGCTGCTCATCCGGCCGAATCCCGAGAGGAAAATTCGCCGTTGCGGGAAAATCCGTTCGGGGCATGCCGGAAACCGCGTGCAGCAGTTGAACTGGTTGAACTGAAAAGAAAAAATGCCCACAAAACAGAACGGATGTCAATGCACGGATCGGGGTGGAATCGTTTCTTGGATCCACCGCCACCCAAGCAGGCATGGCAGTGGTTGATCGGTGGAGGAAACTGTGTTTTGATACTCACCGACAAATTCAATTGAAACCGTCTGAGGGTGCAACGCATGAAAAATATGATCATCGCCGTTTTCATCTTTCTGCCGCTGGGGTGTGCGTCCATTTCGGAGCATGCCAAAATGGAAGCCTATGGACGGACCATGGATTCCTACCAGACCGCCATGCAGCTGTCGGATTTCAACACCGTCTGCAAGGCTGTCGATCCGCTTGAAATGGTGCGCAAGGATTGTCTGCAGCGATATGAGAACGTGAAGATCGTCAGTTATGAGGTGCTTGGGGTCAACTTGAGCGAGGACAAGCTGGAAGTGACCCAAACCGTCGAGGCGGAATATTTTTTCGTTGATCGCTACATCGTAAAAAAGATCGAGTATGAGCAGTCGTGGCACTATGATAAAGAAACGCAGAACTGGCTGCTCCAGACCGCACCGCCGCATTTCGAGTAACCCCCCCTCTTATCCTTTAAGGGTCTTTCTTACCCGTGAGGCACCGGCGCCCAGGCTGCGGATCTTGTTGAGGGCCAGGTCGTAGGGCAGGGGCGCCATGCCGCAGTTGGTACACGGGTAGAGCCGTTCCGGCGCCACGTACGCCATGGCCGAACAGATGGTGGCGGCCACCTCTTCCGGTGTTTCCACGCGGTCACGGGTGACGGCAACGACACCCACCATCAGTCCCTTATCCTTGAGCAGTTTCATCAGGGAGAGGGGCACGTGCGAATCGGCGCACTCCAGCGAAACCTGGTCGATGCGGCTGGCATTGAGCGCCGGGAAGATCTCTTCGTACTGCCGCCACTCGCGGCCCAGAGTCTCCTTCCATCTCAGATTCTCGTCGATGCCGTAGCCGTAGCAGATGTGCACTGCGGTGGTGCACGAAAGCCCCTCGATGGCCCGGTGGAGGGCCTCGATGCCCCACTCCTTGACATCTTCCATGAAGACATTGAAGGCCGGCTCGTCGAACTGGATCAGGTCGATGCCGGCCGCTTCCAGTTCCCTGGCCTCGGTGTTGAGGATGTCGGCAAAGGCCATGGCCATGTCCGCACGGGTGGCGTAGTGGGCGTTGGCGATGGTGTCGCAGATGGTCATGGGGCCGGGCAGGGTGAATTTAAGGCGCCGATCGGTGTTCGCCCGGGTGAAGCGCGCCTCGTCCAGGTGGACAGGTACCGGCCGGGAAACCGGTCCGGTGACCGTGGGCACATCCACGGTGTAACGGTTGTCCCGGATCCCCATTGGCGTTTTCTTGGCCCAGTCGATGCCTTCAAGGTGCTCTAAAAAGCCATGCACAAAATGAATGCGGTGCTGTTCGCCGGCGGTGACGATTTGGATATCCGCAGCCGCCTGGTGATTCAGCCATTCCAGCGCCGCGCGTTCCTTGGCGCGCTCCAACTCCTGACCCGCCAGTCGCCAGGCTGGCCATAGCTTTTCGGTTTCAGCCAGGTAATCGGGTTTCGGCAGGCTGCCGACGGTGGTGGCGTCCAGCATGGGGTACCTCCTCGCTTAAGTGTCTTGTGGTTACTGGGATAGGGTATAATCCGTTTTTTATCCGCCGTTGGATAGTCATTCGGAAATATCGGCCACCTCGGCATGGGCCATCTGGAGCAGTTCCGGTAATGACAGCTGCATCATGGCGTCGATGTCTCCGCCGCCTCCGTATACGGTGTCCAATTCAGCGGTGGCAGCGTCTACGAGCGTGCGCAGATTTTCCCGGTGGCCGAATGGCGGCATGGCGCCCACCACATAGCCGGTGGCTGCCAGGGCCTGCTCGGCACGGGCAAATTTGACCCGTTTTCGGTTCATTCCCAGGCAGGCGGCCAGTTTCTTCCGGTCTACCCGGGCCAAGCCGTTGTTGATCACCACAATCGGCTGTTCGCCGGCCATGAACACCAGGGATTTGATGATCCTGTCGGTGTCGACACCCAACGCCCTGGCCGCCTCCTCCACCGTAGCGGTGTGAGCGTCCATGGGCAGGATCGCGGCTGCCAGGCGGTGGGCGTCGATGAAGGTTTGCAGGTTTTCACTGTTCATCGGTGTCGTCATTGTTTCTCCATGGGTTGCCGCACGCATTGGCAAGGTTGTATTCAATATTATCCCGCTCAGCAAGGTCCTCTCGTCTGGATTCGGTCGAAGGGCTTCGGCGGATGTCCGGCTGCTAAGCAAAGGTCCTGCCGTTCCAGGCAAAGCGGGTGCGCGGCAGGTCCGTAAAATCGATGAAGACCCGGTCGGGCTGAATGCCTGTTTCGGCGTGGATGAAGGCGCTGATGCGATCGGCATAGGCGCTGCAATCTTCCTCGGGCAAGCCGATACTCCTGACCTCGATGAAGGCGGTCGGCGCCTGGCTGCCGGCAAAAGTCATGGCCGTGGCCGGCTTAAGGGCGGTCATGACGTAAGATTCCGGCTTCCCAAGAAGGTTGGCGGCAAAGGCCGATGCCTTTTTGGTCAGTTCCGCGACGGCGGTGTTGTCCAATGGTTTGTTCGTTTGAATCGAGAAGTAGGGCATGATCGATCCTCCTGTTTGGTTTCCTGCCAATTCGGTCGGCCGAGGTTCCATCCGGGCATTCCGTTATGGCGCCTGTCACCGATATAGCGCCTGTCACCGATCGCCGGTTTTGATTGCGGATAGCCGGCCGGTCGCGCCAGAATGAGCTGGCCGGATTCGGCTTGACGCCCCGGCGTAATGGCGTGACAGTCGGATGCGTCGTTCCGATCAATGCACCATGAGAAAGGCGTAACGATCCATCTTCTGGTCGCAGGCGGTGCGCACGGAGATGGGGAACCCGAATCGTCCCACGGTGCTGTATACATCCACGGCCATGGCCTCCGGGGACGGCCTCGCCATTCGCGGCGTGGTGCAGGTGCGCCGGTCGCCGGTGCATTCCTTGCAGAAGCAGCATGAGTCCATGAACAGCAGAAAGGCCCGTTCACAGCCGGCCAGAAAAACCTCGCGCTCCAATTTGATCAGGCGTGTGTTGATTTTAGCGGACCAGGCGTGACGGTGCTCGGGCTGGTCCATTTTGCCCTCGAAGTGAAGGATCACGGCCTGGGTGTATTCATTGAAAAACCGTTCGCATTCGGCCACGGAGGGAGTGTTGGGCGGGCAGGCGCCGCCGCGTCCGTATTCGCCGCAGCCGAACATGCACTTCATGCGCACCCACTGGGCCACGACGATCTTCGCCGGATCGATCCACTTGTAGTCCGTGTATCCCTGGGCATGGAAGATGCTGTCGAGGGTTTCCTTTTTCTTAACATCAACACTCATGGTCGACATTCCTCGTATTTGGAGGGGGGGGTGAATTGGAGATCATGCAGGATCGATCAATCTGCCGGCCATGACCGTTTCAGATGCTTGAGCATGTTGCGAACGGCATACCCGTTCGTGGCCAGAAAGATCGTCAACTCCTCCAGATCATCTTCGTCGATCTCGATTTGGCTGGATTCGATCAAATCAGCCAGGTCCGCGGCGGCATCGAGTACACGGTCCCATGCGTCGGCTTCTTTTTTGGATATGGCGGCCATGGTAAAGATTATTTCCCCTTGGTTTTGGCCTTGGCTGTCGGGGATTTCTTTTTTTCCGGCCCTGCCGGAGCATCGTCCTTCTTTTCTTCACCCGGCTTGCGGACTGGCGGCACAGTGGGTTTCAGGCCTTTGAGGATCCGGGAGACGTCGGGTCCGTTTTTGGCAAGAAAGACGCAAAGGGCATCGATGGCCTTGCCGTCCAGATCGATCTCCAGTCCGGCATCCTTGATATATGCGGCCAGGTTTTCGGCGGCGTCCAGCATCTTGTCGTAGGCCTCGGCCTCTTTCTTGACCAGGAACTCCCTGTCCAATTCCACGCCATTGCGGACCACCACAAACTTGGTAATAACTGCCATAGTGAACGCTCCTTTGGTTAGCCGGTTGCTTAGGATTTATGGTTTTGAATAGTACCCGTCGGGCCATCTGCGGCCGAATCCCCAGCGCCAGGGCTCAGGTAGCCAGCCGTGGCCGCCGAGGCGAACACCCCAGAAAGCCATTTGGGAAAGCATAGGGCGGCCCTTTGCCGCGATGCATTGCCGCAGGGCATCGTCGGCCGCCCGGCGCTGGTCGGGGGTGCCGCCCAGCCAGTAAATCCGGTCGTGATCCACGCAGCACTCGCTGTAGCCCAGGTCTGGAAAACAGGAGCACCCGTCGCTGAAAAATGGCTTTTCGGGAGGCTGCAATGGGCCGGGCGGATAGTTGCAGCCGCTAAAATAGATCGCAAACAGGATCAGAAGCGGAAGCCATTTCATATTAACGCCAGAAACTGATAGTCGATAGGTTTGCACCAGAGCAGCGAATGACGGGTTGACACGTCTAACGGGGGTTTATTTCCTGCGTTGGAGGTACCATCGCTGGAGGTCATAGATGACCTGGGTGAGCTTGCTCTGCTCTTCCTTTTCCATTTCATCGAATTCGAAGGCAAAGCGGTAATAACCCCGATCCTGGTCGTGTTCGACACGCTTGACTTCGGCCTTCTTTACGTAAACGGTATTACCCGGCCGATCCTGATCGCCCGGAAATACTATTTTGACATCATAGACCTGCTGGTCTGTTTTCAATACCGGCCCGCGCATGAACTTGAAATTGTGCTTGGTGAGAACCCCGTAAACGCCGCCAAGGCTGACATTGATCAGGTCGATGACGCCTTGAATTTTTTTCAATTTGAAATGCATCTGGGTGCCGGTCAGGGTGTTTACCCGAAAATTGCGGCGGCGCTGCAGTCGCTCCACGTGGTCTGGAAAGGGTATTTTCAGGCCCTGCTCGCTAAATTTGCCGCCCCGGGTGCTGAAGATGTACTCCAGATTGTCCGGTCCGTTGAAGTTGAACCGCAGCTGCCACAGGTCCTTGATGGCGGCGGCCTCTTCGAAGTCGTCCGGGGGGTCGACAAGCAGGCAGCTGCCGTCCGCATCCTTGGTTATCCCGGTGATGCAGGTGAGCCGATCGAAACCGGCCCCGATGACATTCATGGAGATGATAATTCGTTTGGCAACCAGTTCGTTGAATAGTTCGGTGAGTTTTTCACCCTGAACTTTTCCCGCTTCCGCCATAATCAGAAACCCTTAATCCGCATGACAACCGCTTCTCGTTTCGTCCGTGAACCCTTTTTCCCTTTTCGGCTCGCTCCGCCGATTCTTTAGCACAGACCCGGGTGCATGGGGCAATGGTTTTTTTCGTTCGTCCTCACCAGGCCATTGAACGTCGGTTATTTGTCGTCGTCGTTCTCCTCGAGTTGGCGATAATTTTCCGTTTGCTGTGTCTGTATCTCACCGAGATCGTCTTTCATCTGTTTGAAGCGGTCCAGGTTTTTTTTACCGGTCATTTCCTCGACGGTGTCATCCACCTGGTCGCGGGTGTCCGTTCCTTCGCACCCGCCCGCCGCCAGCACGACGCACAGAATGAGCACGCGCCCCAATCCTCTCAACCCCCCAAACCATTGATTCATCGTGACCCCTTTACTCAAACTGGTTGCGAAATATTTCAAATTCGGTTTTGAGCGCCGCCAATTCTTCTTTCAGGGATTGAATGTCGGCATCCAGTCGACTCAGCCGATGGGTGTCTTCGGATTGCGCCACCGGGCCGGGTGTCTCGGCGCTGTCGGCGTCGTCTTCCGGTTCACCGCAGAGCAGGTGCATGTACCGGCACTCCTTGTGGCCGGGCAGTCGCTCCAGTCGGTGGACATGGCCCCATTCGCTTAACCGGTCCAGCGTTTCCTGCAGGGCGTCCAGGTTTTCGAAGGCGTGCAAGCGGTCGGTACGGCTGCGGATGGCGCCCGGAGTCTGGGGGCCGCGGAGCAACAGCACGCAGAGCACGGCCGCTTCGGAGGCCACCATGTTGTGCTGCCGGGTGAAAACTTCCTCATACTTGGGGACACGGCCGACGGTGCTCCGGTTAACCCAGCCCATTTTTTCAAGCTCGTCAGCGGCATCCTCAACGGTCTGCTCGTCCCAGCTCACCACCGGGTCCCGGTTGGATTTCTGGTTGCAGGCGTTGGTCAGGGCATTGAGGGACAACGGATAATACTCCGGTGTGGCCAGGGCTTTTTCCATAAGGCTCCCCAGTACGCGGACTGCCTGGTTACTGATCGATAGGTCCATGGCCGTTTCCTTTTTTCGAGACTGCGATATCGGACGCATACCCCGCAGGTTGAGTCGGGGAGGGGTTGGTCTCAGGTTGGGTGTTTTGTGCGCACATCCCCAGTTCGAGCATCCGCACCATCCAGAACTTCCTACTATATTGCCCGGATTTATTCTATGGATCAAAGGGTTTTTAAAAAGGAGCCGAAAAACGATCCTGTTTGACCGTCACACTGAAAAACCCGACCCAACAGAACGATCGCCAGAACCGCCTGATCGATAAAAGGACCGATTGATGACTGCCCGATCATATCCAACCAGGCCCCGACCCTGTCGCTTTTTATCCGTTCCGGGAGATTTCGATGGTGATTCCCTGAACCATCGGCCATGCGGTTTTTCACTCACTTCGATTCAGGCGCTGCTGCCATCCGGTAGTGTGAGCGCCTCTTGCGAAAGGAATACGTGTGAACCATTAAAAACATATATTTTCAAGTAGTTGTTGAAATAATGGATCTTGCGGGGGAGAAGATGTGCCTTTTCTTAATTTTTTTTATTTGACTTTTTATGATTGTTTATGATTGTTTTTGCGACAGCTTTCCATTCAATCGGATCTGACCAATGACCCTATCACCGAATAAATCAGACATCATCCCTGCCCAACGCCGTCATTCGATCCTTGAGTTGATTCGGCAAAAAGGTGTTATCTCCGTCCATGAACTGTCTGAATTCATCGGTGTCTCTTTACCGACGATCCGCCGCGATCTGGACTGGTTGGCCAAAACGGGCGCTGTGCAGCGGAGTCATGGCGGCGCCACGCTGAAGACAACCCCCGGTACGACTTTTGAACCGGACTATCATATCGCATCCAGCATCGCTCGAGAGGAGAAAGCAGTCATCGGCAAACTGGCTGCCGAGCGGCTTCAGGACAACCAGAGTGTCATTTTCGATTCCAGCTCAACCGTTTACGAAGCCGCCTATCAGGTTGTTGAAAAAGGGCTGAAACTGACCGCCGTAACCAACGATATCAGAATCGGCGAACTTCTTGCCGGAAACCCATCAATCCACTTGCTGGTCAGCGGCGGGTCGCTCCGTCCGGGTTCATTCACCCTGGTCGGCGAACCGGGAACGAGCTTTCTGCGGAGCCTTCACGTGGATGTGGCGTTAATGGGAATTCATGCCATTAATAGCTCATCGTGCTGTGACACGTCGTTGGAAGTCGCCTATGCAAAGCGATACATGGCTGCAGCCGCCAAGCGGGTCATCGTCCTGGCCGATACCTCAAAATTCGGGCAGGTCGCATTTTTTGATGCGTTCGACGTCAATGATAAATTCGAGATCATCGCTGACCATCCGATCGATCCATCCCTCTGTCGAGGACTGGCAGAAAAGGGTGCCAAAATTACCATTGCCGGAAAGGAAGACGGGGCATCCGTCGACTGATCTGCGTTGAAGCACATGTCCGCTTTTTCGAAGGCCGCCTTTCCGGCGGCCACGCTCACATGCCATCCGTCATGGATCGCTTCCGACGAACAAGAACCGTAATTACAAAAGGAAGGATGCAACATTGAAAAAGAAACTCACACGCTTCGATCTCCAGAAAATGAAAACGGAGGGCCGAAAGGCGGTCTGGGTGACCGCTTATGACTACATCACCGCCCAGTTGGCGGAAGAGGCCGGCATGGACATGCTCCTTGTGGGAGACAGCCTGGGCATGGCTGTCTATGGGTATTCGGGTACGGTTCCCGTCACCATGGACCAGTGCATCTACCACACGGAAGCTGTGCGCCGCGCCGCACCCAACACGTTCATCATCGGGGACATGCCTTTCGGCGCCTACCAGGTCGGCGTTGACGATGCCTGCCGCAACGCCGTCCGCTTTCACAAGGAAGCCGGTGTCGATTGCATCAAGCTGGAGGGCGGCACGCGCGTGGCAAATGTCATCCGGGCAATCAGCGACGGCGGCATGCTGGTGATGGGGCACGTCGGGCTCACGCCTCAAAGTTCCGGCGCCATGGGAGGCTTCCGGGCGCAGGGGCGCACGGCAGACACCGCCAAGGCCATTATCGAGGATGCCAAGGCGGTGTATGAATCGGGTGCGTTTGCCCTGCTCGTGGAAGGGGTTCCACCCGAGGTCACCCGGGTGATCTGCGACCAACTGCCCATACCGGTGTATGGTATCGGTGCCGGGGATTGTGACGGCCAGGTGATGATCTGTTCAGACATACTGGGACTGTTTCAGGCATTCACGCCCAAATTCGTCAAGCGCTACGGAAACGTCGCCGACGAGTACCGAAAGGTTTTCGCTGCCTACATCGATGATGTTCGCAAAGGCGCTTTCCCGGGCGACGACCATGTCTACCGAATGGTAGAAGGCGAAGCCGCCAAACTCGAGGCCGAATGGTCGAAATGATAATCCGGAAAAATCAAGAAAAATGAAACACAAAGATTTTACACTGAAAATCGGCAAGGGGGCGATGAGCTTTTCCATCCCCGAGGACCAGCTGCTTTACGAACTCGTGGGACGGAACCGGAAACCGCCGGAGGACCTGACCGCCGCCTATCGACACGCACTGGGCCATCCCATTGACAGCCCTCCGCTGAACCAGATGGTCAAGCCGGGCGAGACGGTGGCTATCACGGTCAGCGACATCACCAGGGGCTGGCAGCGCAACGATCTGACCCTGCCGATCCTGATCGACTACCTGAACGACGCCGGTATCTCCGATGACGACATCACGGTTATCATCGCCGTCGGCGCCCACCGCCAGAACACGACCGAGGAGTTTGTCGAACTCTGCAGCGAAGCCGTCTGCCATCGTGTCCGGGTGCTCAACAATAACGCCTGGGACACCGAAAACATGGTCTACTACGGAAAGACCAGCCGTGGGACCGAGGTGTCCGTGAACCGCGTGGTGGCCGAGGCCGACCGCGTGATTCTGACCGGCGGGGTCATTTACCATTACATGGTGGGGTATGGCGGCGGCCGCAAGAGCATCCTGCCGGGGGTTTCTTCGTTGAAGACCATTCAGCAAAGTCACATGTGGGCCATGGCAGCGACCGTCGGCAACGGATCCAACCCACTTGCCGCCAACATGAAGACGGCCGGCAACCCGGCCCACGAAGACATGATGGAAGCGGCCGCCTTCATCAAGCCCGACTTTATCGTCAACGTCGTTCCCAATCTGGATGGCGACATTACCGGTATTTTTGCGGGCAACTGGATCTCGGCATGGCAGGCGGCCACACGCCTGGTGGATGACATCTTCGGCGTGCCGATCCGGGAGCAGGCCGACATCGTCATCGCCTCGGCCGGCGGCTACCCCAAAGACATCAACCTTTACCAGTCCCAAAAGACCATCGACAATGCGGTCTATGCCATGAAACCGGGCGGCGTGGTCATTCTCCTGGCGGAGTGCCCGGACATCAAGGAGCCGGCTGAGTTTTTCGACTGGTTCGATCACCCCAGCTTTCTGGAAATGGAGCAGGCCGTGAGAGCCAACTTCTTGATCTCAGGCTGGGTGGCCGTGCGGCAGTTGGAGTATGGCCAGCAGGGTGAGATCATCATGGTTACGCAAAAAGAAAATATCGAACTGGCGCGCAAGGCAGGCGTCCGGGGCGTGGCCACCATGGAGGAGGCCTTGAAACTCGCTTACGAGAAGTGTGGCAGCAGCGTGCCTACAATAACGGTCATGCCACAAGGTGCCAATACCTTTCCGATCCTCGAAAAATAAGGTCGGGGGAGTGAAAGGCCGCGGCGATAAAACACATTTTAAATCATTAAGGAGGAAGTTATGCGCAAAAAGGTAATGGCGATTGTCCTGTTTTCCCTGTTTGTCGTCCTGGCGGTGTCTCCGGCGAGCTACGCCAAAATCATCCTCAAATGCGGCACCTCGACCCAGCCGACCCATATTTACAACCTGGCTGCCGAGCATTTCGGCAAAATCGTTGCCGACAAATCCGGTGGCGAAATCGAGGTCCAGGTGTTTCCCGCCTCCCAACTTGGATCCGAACGGGACATGGTTGAGGGCCTGCAGCTCGGGTCCCTGGAGATGACCCTGACCTCCACCGGCCCCATGGGCAATTTCGTCCCCCAGGTCAAGTTGTTCAACCTGCCTTTTCTGTTCAAGGACCGCGAATCCTGCTACCGCGTCCTGGACGGTGAAATCGGAACTCAGATCGCCGACCGTTTCACCAAGGTGGGCATCCGCTCTCTGGGGTGGTTTGAAAACGGCTTTCGCAACATCACCAACTCCAAGGTGGCCGTCAACAGCCCCGCGGACATGAAAGGAATCAAGATCCGGGTCATGGAGGATGACGTCTTTATCCTGACCATGAAGGCACTGGGGGCCAGTCCGCTGCCCATGGCCTTCGGTGAGCTGTATACCGCACTGGAGCAGAAAACCGTCGACGCCCAGGAAAACCCCCTGGCCGTGATTCACTCATCACGGTTTTTCGAAGTCCAGAAATACCTTGCCATGACCGGCCATTTCTACTCTCCGGCCGTGCTGCTGATCAGCGAGATGACCTGGAAGACGCTGACCCCCGAACAGCAAAAAATTGTCGCCGATGCGGCCGTCCAGGCGCGCGACTATGAACGCGAGCTTTCGCTCAAGGCTGACCAGGAGCTCGAAGCCGCCTGTAAAAAAGAGGGCATGACCATCACCCATCCGGACAAGGCGCCGTTTGCCAAGGCCGTGGCTTCCGTCTACAGCAATCCGTCGGTCATCAAAGCCATCGGTGGTGGCGATGCCGCAGAAGGTCAAAAACTCATCGATGCTGCCATCGCGGCTGCCAAATAGCACACGGTAAAGCAACCCGAAGCGGTTACCGCCGGTCCGGTCCACTGCGACCGGGCCGGCGGTAACCGGACGCTGCCAATGGAAACAAACCCCGATCAAAGGGTGGCTGCCTTGATTTTCAAGACTGTTTTCGACATCATGGACCGTTGCATCAACTGGTTTCTGGCACTATTGATGGCCGCCATGGTGGTCATCATCTCGGCCCAGGTCTGGTACCGCTTTATTCTCAACGACCCGCTCTCCTGGTCCGAGGAAGCCGGGCGCTACCTGTTCGTCTGGATCTCCTTCATGGGGGCGGCGGCCGGGGTGCGCTACCAGGTTCACCTGGGTATCGACCTGATGGACAAACTCCTGCCTCCCGGTGTCTATCGATGGGTGGTCGTGCTGGTTAACTTGATCATCCAGATCTTTCTGCTCATGATCATTTACTGGGGTTTCAAAATTTTGGGGATCATCCAGTTTCAGGAATCGCCGTCCATGCACATCTCCATGCGTTATCCCTACATGGCCGTTCCGGTGGGCGGGATATTCATGCTGATCAACTCCTTGCGTATCATGGTGGCCGCCATCCAGAGCCGCACCCTGGATCGGGAGGTGCGCATATGACCGCCGTATTGTTTGTCTCCCTGTTGATCTGTTTCGCCTTGGGTGTTCCGATTGCCTTTTCCCTGGGCGTGGCGTCGGTGGCGACGCTGCAATTCGCCTCCAGCCTGCCCTTGACCCTGGCGGCCCAGCGGCTGTTCACCGGTGCCGATTCCTTTCCGTTGATGGCCATCCCCTTCTTCATGCTGGCCGGCGAATTGATGGAATCGGGTGGAATTTCCCGCCGCCTCTTCGACTTCGCCCATGCCCTGGTCGGGTTCGTTTCCGGCGGACTGGCCATGGTGGCTGTCGTGGCCGCCATGTTTTTCGCCGGCATCTCCGGAGCGGCGGCGGCGGATACGGCTGCCGTGGGCGCGGTGTCCATCCCGGCCATGATCCGCAAAGGGTATCACAAGGGGTTTGCTGCGGCGGTGCAGGCTGCGGGGGGCTCCATCGGTGTCATTATCCCCCCTTCCATTCCCATGATCATTTTTGGTGTCGTGGGCGGCGTCTCCATCGGCAAGATGTTTCTGGGCGGTTTTATCCCCGGCGCGCTGATCGGGGGCAGCCTGATGGCGGTCAGCTATTTTTTGGCCAAGCGAGCCGGTTATGAGAGGGAATCCTTTCTCGGGGTCAAGACCATCGGGCGTACATTTTTCGGGGCTTTCTGGGCACTGTTGATGCCCTTGATCATCCTGGGCGGCATTCTTGGCGGCATCTTCACCCCCACCGAAGCCGCCGTGGTCGCTGCCGTTTATGGGGCGATTATCGGTTTCGGGGTGTATCGTGAGCTCAGGATCCGCGACCTGCCCAAAATTCTGGCCAAAGCAGCCATTTCCACCTCGACGGTGATGTTGCTCATCGCCACGGCAAATATTTTCGGATGGATCCTGACTGCCGAGCGGGTGCCGCAGAATGTGGCTGCCTACCTGGTCAGCCTGACGAGTTCCCCGGCCGTGCTCTACGCCCTGATACTTGCATGTCTGCTGGTTGTGGGGACATTCATGGAAACCTCGGCATCACTGATCATCCTGACCCCGGTTTTTCTGCCGGTAATCCAGCAGTTTGGCATTGATCCCGTGCATTTCGGCGTCATCATGGTTACCGCCCTGGCCATCGGCATGCTCACGCCGCCGCTGGGCATCTGCCTGTTCATCTCGTGCAATATCGCCCAGATCCAGCTATCTGAAATCATCCGGTATATCCTTCCTTTTCTGACAGTTATGATCGGGGTGCTGCTGCTGATGACCTATGTGCCCGACATCGTCATGTTCATCCCGAACCTTTACGGAGATTGACGCCCATGGCAACAGTAACCATTCCATTTGATGGCCGTCCGGTGGATTTCAACGTGCCCGATCGCAACCTGGCTGAAATTCTGAGCCCCAGGCCGTCGACGCCCCTGAACGACCTGGAGCAGGCCATCGAGGCGGCGTTCGACGCGCCGATCGGTCAGGACACGCTGGAAAAATGGGTCAAGCCGGGCGACCGGGTCATTATCGTCAGCGATGACAATACCCGCCTGACGCCTGCCGACCGAATCATCCCGCCGCTGCTCGAGCGGCTCAATGCAGCCGGGGTCCCGGACGACCGTATCGGCTGTATCATGGCGCTGGGCACCCACCGTTACATGACGGACGCCGAAATGGCGGCCAAGGTGGGTGAACGGGTTTACCGGCGGATCCGTGTCTTCAATCATGAATGGCGGGACCCCGCTGCCTTGGTGGACCTGGGCACCTCCAGCCGGGGAACCCCGCTGCTGGTTAACCGCGCCGTGGCCGAGGCGGACGTCGTGATCGGTTTAGGCGCCATCGTTCCCCATCATATTCCCGGCTTTTCAGGCTCCTCCAAAATCATCCAACCGGGGGTTTGCGGCGCACGCACCACGGCGGAAACCCATCTGCTCTCCTGCAGCGACGGCGGCGACTCCTTTCTGGGTATTGCCGACAACCCGGTGCGCCGCGATATGGACGACATGGCCGACCGGGTGGGTATGCACACCATTTTTAACGTCGTCATGGACAGCCAGGGCGGTGTGGTGGGCGTTTTTTTCGGTGACATGCGCGCGGCTTTCAAGGCCGGTGTAGAAATGGCAACGAAAATCTACGGCGTGGCCTACAAGGAGACGCCGGACATCGTTTTGGCCAATTCGTATCCCTGCGACCTGGATTTCTGGCAGTCCCACAAATCGCAATATCCTGCCCAGCGGATGGTACGGGCAGGCGGGACCATCATCGTCTGTACGCCGGCACCTGAAGGGGTCAGCCCCGTTCACACCGAGCTACTGGATTTTACCGCCTGGTCATCGAAGGAAATCAAGGCCGCCTATCGAGAGGGCCGGATCAACAACGGCGTGGCGGCGGCGCTGGCCATCGCCTGGGCCACAGTGAGGGAGAAGGCCTCGGTGATCATGTACTCCCCGGGCATTCCTGCCGGGGACAAGGCCCGTCTGGGGCACACCCATGCCGACAGTATCGACGCGGCTGTGGCCGAAGCCATGCGCCGCCAGGGTTCTGCGGCGCGGTTGAGCGTTCTTACCCACGCACCGGACATGTTGCCCATCCCAGCCTTCGACACCCCCGGGAAATGATGAGCCCTGTGCTCCAGATCGCCGTAATTGCAGACGACATCACCGGTGCCGCCGATACTGGCGTGCAGTTCTGCCCGGTAGTCGGTCCGATTCACATGGCCAGTGCCGCTGAAGGCGCCTTTCCCACCGTTATTCAAACGGCGGGACTTGCCGTTTTCACTGATACGCGCAACGTGGATGCGGCTACGGCGACGAAACGGGTTCGCAAGACGGGCGAAATGGTCCGTTGCCTGAATCCCCGATTGGTCTACAAGAAAATTGACTCCTGTCTGCGGGGAAACGTGGGTGTGGAAATCGATGCGTTGCTGCAGACGATCCCTGCCGCCGCCAGTTTTGTCGCGCCGGCGCTCCCCCAGCAGGGACGCACCACCGTCAACGGTGTCCATCGGGTCAACGGCGTCCCGCTGGGCGAAACCGAAATCGGCCGCGATCCCCTTTGTCCGGTGCGGGAATCTCGGCTTCCGGTCCTCCTGGCATCTCAAAGCCGGTTGCCGGTGGGGCATGTAGATCTGGCGTGCATCGAAAACGGGCCTGCCGCGATGGTGGACCATGTCCGGATGCTCTTGAACCGGGGCTGCCGGCACATCACCTTTGATGCCGAACAGATAGCCCACCTGGATGCCGTTGTTTGCCTTGCCCGTGACTACTTTGAAAAGATCCTTCTGGCCGGATCCGCCGGCCTGGCCGGCAGCCTCTCCCGCATCATGGCACGGGATCTGCCGCTCCCTGCGGCAGCGGTCCGGCCGAAGATCAAAAAATGGCTGTTCGTCTGCGGCTCGTCGTCACGGGTGCTGGCGGATCAGGTTGCGATGTTGAACCGGTCGACCAACTTGTCCTGCCACCTGCTGGACCCATTCGTGTTGACATCCGGTGAGGGATCCGCACAGCGTGGGCAATGCCTTGCCGGATTGGTGGATGCATGGTTGAGCGGCAGCCTGATCCTTGGCCTCAAACCGATCGTTGACGCCGGGCCGACCGAAAGTCCCGACCGGGTGGTTCGCGGATTGGCAAATGTAGCGGCGGCACTGCTCACCGCTGAGGCCTCGGAAGGGCTTTTTCTTTCCGGTGGTGATACGGCTGAGGCCGTCCGGCGTCAGGTGGCCGCATCGGCCATCCTCATCCGGGAAGAAATTCTACCGGGACTGATGTGCGGCGAGCTGGTAGGCGGTCCATTCAATGGTCTGCCCGTGGTTACCAAGGCGGGTGCGTTCGGGTCTGCCGATACACTCGTTCAACTTATCAATGCTTTAAAATAGGGGTTTGTTAATTATGAAGCAGACATCCACCGTTCCCTTGCTGGGCATCACCATGGGGGATCCCGGGGGCATCGGCCCAGAGGTCTGTGCCAAGGCGCTCAGCGATGCGGGAATTTACAGCGTCTGCCGCCCGATCGTTGTCGGAGATACGGCAGTGATGGCCAACGCAATCAAATTTTCCCATTTGAAGCTGGCGATCAATGCCTGCAGCCAGGTCTCGGCCGGTCGATTCAAACCCGGAACCCTGGATGTGCTGGACCTGATGAACATGCCGATGGCCGACCTGCGGCACCAAACCGTCACCGCCGCCCAGGGCAGGGCCTCGTTTGAATACATTGATCGCGTCATTGAGCTGGCCATGGCCGGGGAGATCGACGGCACCGTCACCGGCCCGATCAACAAGGCCGCCATCAACGCCGCCGGGTTTCACTATGCCGGCCACACCGAGATCTACGGCGAAAAGACCGGGACGACGGATTTCGCCATGATGCTGGTCGACGGGAACTTCCGGGTGACGCACGTCTCCACCCACGTATCCCTTCGGGAAGCCTGTGACCGGGTCAAAAAGGCGCGGGTCCTGAAAGTGATTCAGCTCACCCACAACACTTTGAATGGACTGGACATCCACACGCCCCGAATTGCTGTGGCCGGTCTGAACCCCCACTGCGGCGAAGGCGGCCTGTTCGGTGACGAGGACGACACCCAAATAACACCGGCAGTGGAAGCCGGTCGCGCAGCAGGGATCCGGGTGGAAGGCCCGCTGCCGGCGGATACCGTTTTTTCCAAGATGAAAGGCGGCATGTATGATGCGGTGGTGGTCATGTACCACGACCAGGGCCACATCCCTGCCAAACTGGTCGGTTTTCAATACGACGACGGGACCGGCACATGGGGTCAGATGGCGGGTGTCAACGTAACTATCGGACTTCCTATCGTCCGGACGTCGGTGGATCACGGCACCGCCTTCGACAAGGCCGGTGAAGGCCGGGCCAACCCTCAGTCCATGCTCGAAGCCATCAAGATGGCAGCCAAGCTATCTCGGTGAGGCCGGTGCCCCGGTTCAACCTGTTCAATATTTTCGACGGAGTTTGAAAAGCATGAAACTGCGCAGCCAGAAGATTCTCGAGCGGCCGGAGTGGAGCATCAACCGCGCCTACTACAAATCCATGGGTTACACCGACAGCGATCTGGAAAAGCCCCTGATCGGGATCGCCAACGCCTGGAGCACCACCGTCCCCGGACATTTCAATCTGCGCCAGGTGTCGGCGGCGGTGCGGGAAGGCATTCGCACGGCCGGCGGCACGCCGGTGGAGTTCGGGGTCATCGGGGCCTGTGACGGTATTGCCGAGGGCCACGAGGGCATGCGCTACATCCTGCCTACCCGCGACATCATCGCCCACAGCATTGAATTGATGGTGCAGGCGCACCAGTACGACGGCCTGGTGCTGCTGGGATCCTGCGATAAAATCGTTCCCGGCATGCTCATGGCCGCAGCCCGCCTGGACCTGCCCGCCATCCTGGTCAACGGCGGCCCCATGATGGGGGGGCCGCCCATGCAGGGGCGCAAAGCGGACACCACCTCGATCCTCGAAGGGGTGGGCATGCTGAAGAAGGGTATAATTTCGCAGGAAGAATTGGTCCGCATGGAGGATTCGTGCGCCCCCACTTGCGGTTCGTGCTCTTTTCTGGGAACTGCCAACACCATGTGCTGCATCGCGGAGGCAATCGGCATGTCCCTTACCGGCAGTGCCATGATTCCGGCCATCCATACCGGGCGGTTGCATGTGGCCCAGGATTCCGGCCGCGCCGTTGTCGATCTGGTCCGCAAGGGAATCACCGCCCGCCGGATCATCACCGGTGCATCCCTGGAAAACGCCGTCCGCCTGACATCCGCCATCGGCGGCTCCACGAACGCTGCCCTTCACATCCCTGCCATCGCCTATGAGGCCGGCGTGAAATTCAACATCGAGATGTTTGACGATATCAGCCGCAGTACGCCCCTGGTCGCCAAGATCAATCCGGCAGCCGCATGCAATGTGATCGATTTTTTTGAATCCGGCGGCGTACCGGTTGTGATGAACGAGATTGTCTCCCTGCTGCACAAGGATGCCATGACCGTCACCGGCCGGACGATCGGCGAAAACATTCGCGGAAAGGTCTCTCCCGACAATGACGTGATCAAGACCTTTGCGAAACCCTTCAGCGCCAGTGGCGGACTGGCGGTTCTGCACGGCAACCTGGCGCCCAATTCGGCGGTGACCAAGCCGGCTGCCATACGCAGCGACATGCTGGTCTTCAGCGGGCCGGCGCGGGTCTTCGAATCCGAGTCCGAGGCCAATGCGGCCATCATGGCCGATGCCGTGCAACCGGGCGACGTGGTGGTGATCCGCTATGAAGGCCCCAAGGGGGGGCCGGGTATGCCCGAGATGTTCAAGGCCATGAAACTGCTGCATGGTTTAGGGCTCAGCGACAAGGTCGCCCTGGTGACCGACGGCCGCTTCTCCGGAACCAACAACGGCTGCTTTATCGGGCACATTTCCCCCGAAGCCATGGAAGGGGGCCCCATCGCCCTGGTGACGGACGGCGATGTCATTGCCATCGACATCCCCGGCAAGCGACTGGACCTGAAAGTGGCGGAAGATGAACTCGACCGTCGGCGTAGGCAATGGAAGCCGCCTGAACCGCGCGTCACTGCGGGTTATCTCTATCTTTACAGCCGGTTGGCCGAATCCGCGGACAAAGGAGCCATCATCCGCACCCGTGCCGATTGAGCGGCGGCCCTTGTAGACGGCGCCGATAGGGCTAAGGTTTCGGCAGCTCTCCGTCAACGCCTCTACCCCCATTAAGCCAGCAGGCTACCTGATGGTTTCCGCCCGCCTCGACCAGGGGCGGACGATGTTCCGGGCAGGGATCGAATGCGTGGGCGCACCGGGGATGGTACGGGCACCCGGGCGGCAATGCTGCCGGATCCGGGGGCTCGCCCTCCACCGGCACCGGCGGCAGGGCTACCTGCGGGTCGGGTCGGGGCACGGCGGCCACCAGGGCCCGGGTATAGGGATGCCTGCAGGTGTTGTGAAAGCCGTCGGCATCGGCCATCTCCACCATTTGGCCGGCGTACATGACGGTGATGCGATCGCAAAAATGTTGCACAATGCCAATATCGTGGGAGATGAAGAGATAGGCAAGGTCGAACTGCTGTTGAAGATCCTTCATCAGGTTGAGGATCTGGGCCTGGATGGAGACGTCCAGAGCGCTGACCGGTTCGTCGGCGACCACCAGTTCGGGCCGCACGCACAGGGCTCGGGCAATGCCGATGCGCTGGCGCTGGCCGCCGGAAAACTCGTGGGGGTAGCGGTCTATATCGCTGGTCCGCAGGCCCACGGTGGTCAGCAGATCGGCGGCGCGCGCCCGCTGTTCGCGTTTTGAAAGCCGGCTGCCGTTGAGCAGCGGTTCGGTGACACTGTCTCCCACGGTCAAGCGGGGGTCCAGGCTGGCGTAAGGGTCCTGGAAGATGATCTGCATGTGCTTTCTCAGCGGCCGCATCGCATGTCGATCCAAAGTGCCGATCTCCCGACCGCCGAACCGGATGGACCCGCCGGTGGGTGTCAGCAGCCTCACTACCAGCCGGGCCAGGGTGCTCTTGCCGCATCCCGACTCACCCACCAGCCCCAGGCTCTCCCCCCGACGGATGCAAAAACTGACACCGTTGACCGCCTTGACCCATCCCGTGGGGCGTGAAAAAAAGCCGCGGCCCAAGGGAAAGTGCTTGGCGAGTTCCGTGACCTGGAGCAGGGGGGTGGGCTTCATGGATTGGCCGCCTGACCCATCTTGGTTCTTCTGCTTCGTCGCGGCATCCGGATAAATCGGTCATGTGGCATCGAGGGTGTTGTCGTCCATGCATAAAATTGAAGATCAGTTTTCAATTCCTAATCCCTTATTGTAGCCATTCCCTATTTTTCATACAACCAGCAGCTGACCTGCCGTCCCGGCCGGACAGATTTCAGCGCGGGGCCCTCGTGCCGGCATCGGTCGAACACTGACGGACAGCGTCCGGCAAAGGGGCAGCCGCTGATCGATTCCGTGGCGGCCGGGACCGTGCCGCGAATTTCATGCAGCCGGCCACGGCCTGAACCCAGCAGCGGCATGGAGTGAAGCAGTCCCTGGGTATAAGGGTGCAGGGGGTCGGCAAACAGGGGACCGACGTCGGCGGTTTCCACCACCCGACCCGCATACATCACCGCCACCCGACCGGCGGTCTGGGCTACCACCCCCAGGTCGTGGGTAATCAGCAGCATGGCGGTGTCAAGTTCGGCTTTCAGCTCTTCCATCAGCGACAGCACCTGGCGCTGCAGCGTCACGTCCAGGGCCGTGGTGGGTTCGTCGGCCACCAGCAAACGCGGCCGACAGACCATGGACATGGCAATCATCACGCGCTGGCGCATGCCGCCGGACAGCTCGTGAGGATAGCTGCCCAGCCGCTTTTCCGCCGATGGAATACGCACCCGGTCCAGCCACCGGGCCGCCTTCTTCAGCGCGTCGGCTCGAGACATGCCCAGGTGCGCCACCAGGGGGTCGGCGACCTGCCGGCCGATGGTCAGCACAGGGTTCAAGGCGGTCATGGGTTCTTGAAAAATCATGCCGATTTCACGGCCCCGGATACGACGCAGGGTCTCGGGATCCGCTTGCAGCAGGTCCCTGCCCGAAAAGCGGACCTCCCCCGCCACGACCCGGCCCGGCGGCGATGGCACCAGGCCCACCACGGCCAGGGCGGTGACACTTTTTCCACAGCCTGATTCACCAACCAGTCCCAACGTTTCACCGGTAGCGATGGACAGATCCACCGCTTGGACGGCACGGCCGATCCCTTCGGGAGTAAAGAAGTGGACCGATAAGCCCCGGATGTCCAGCAGCGCATCGTTCAACGGTGATCTCCGGGATAAAGGTAGTGCAGGGCCGTGAGGGCATAGATGCGGGCCGTTTCCACCAACTGGTCCAGATCGACCCATTCGTCCGCCTGATGGGGCACCTGGCGATCCCCGGCGCCCATGGTGACGATGGGTATATCTTTCAGCGCCCAGAGAAAGGTGCCGTCGGTGGCACCCGGCACACCGGCGAATTCAGGTTCCCTGCCGCTGATCTGCCGGCTGGCCCAAACGGCGGACGCGACGAGCGGATCTTCCCGGTCGGTATGGGTGCAAGGCCGGTCGGAAAGAAAGCGTACCGTTACATCCAGTTCCCAGGGCCGCCGAATTCCCATCCGCCTGTCGGCCTCCCGGTAGCACTGGTTGACTTCCCTGACGGTATGCTGCACCAGATCAGACAGGGCCTTGCGGATGGCGTCGTGGTTCTGATCGGGAGTGGTGCGTACATCCACCAAAATTTCCGCCTCGCCAGGCACCACATTGAGCTGGGGAGGACCCTGGGAAGGCGCCTGGACCACTGTCGGGGTGAAGCTCGGCCAGCCCAGCAGGGGATCTTTCCCGACGGTATGGATAGCCTCGGCTTCCAGGCGTGCCAATCCGTCGATGATGCGGGCCACCGCCGGGGCCGTGTTCAGGCCGGACAGGGGCATGGCCCCATGGCTCATGCGTCCACGGACGGCAAACCGGGCCCGTACCGCACCTTTCTGGGCGATGCAGATCAGTCCGTCCTGGGGTTCGCAGACGACCGCCGCCGTCACCGCATCGGCATGGCCGCTAGCGATGAAATGTTGTACACCGGTCATCATGCCTTCTTCGTCACATAATACACCCCCCACGATTGCTCCGGCCAAGGGGATGTCCGCCGTTTTGAGGGCCGCCATTGCCACCAGCATGGCGGCCAAGTTTCCCTTGGTGTCATTGGTGCCGCGGCCGAACATGCGACCCTTTTCGATGTGGGCCCCAAAGGGATCGTATCGCCACTGGCTCAGGTTGCCGGGGGTGACCACATCCGTGTGCCCCTCGAACATCAGCGTTCGGGGGCCGGGACCGGCAGTCCAGCGGATAATCACATTGGGCCGGTCCGGGGCCACGGTTTCCACGGTCACATCGAAGCCCCTGTCCCGGGCCCATCGAGCAGCCAGTTCCGCCGCTTCCGCTTCACTGGTGCCTGCCTGCGGGTCCCATACCGAGTTGCATCGCACCAAGCGGGCGGTAAGGTCGACCACCTTTTCCGGATCGATTCGATCAAGCACGTGTTGAATGGTCACTTTGGGTATCATCACGTATTCCAAGCGTTTGACATCTTCAACTGACATGGTGAATGGGTTATCGCAACCGCGGGTCCAGAATATCCCGCAACCCGTCTCCCAGCAGGTTGAAGCCGAGAACCGTCCAGGCGATGGCCATGCCTGGAAACAAGGCCATCCACGGGGAAAGCGCCATGAAAGTCTGGGCCTCGTTGAGCATCCGACCCCAGGAGGGATGCGGGGGTTGGGCGCCCAACCCCAGGTAGCTCAGGCCGGCTTCGGCCAGAATGGCGACGGCGAACTGGATGGTGGCCTGGATGATCAGCGGTGAGAGAATGTTGGGCAGCACGTGGCGCCGGATGATGGTCACTTCTGCCTGTCCGGCTGCCCGGGCCGCGGCAATGTAGTCCAGGCCTTTCACCGTCAGGGCCGACGCCCGTGTGAGCCGGGCAAAGACCGGAATGTAGAAGATACCGATGGCCAGCATGGCATTGACCGCCGACGGCCCCAGGACCGCGGTGATCAGAATGGCCGACAGCACCGCCGGAAAGCCGAAGAGCAGGTCTGAAAAGCGCATGATGGCTTCATCGGTCAGCCGGCCGCCCCAGACGCTGACCAGCCCCAAGACGATTCCCGCCCCCATGCCGATGGCCACGGTTATCAGCCCGACGATGATGGAATTCACCGCGCCCACCATCACGCGGGATAGCAGGTCCCGGCCATACTGGTCCGTGCCTAAAGGATGGGCCATGGAGGGGCCTTCCATGCGGTGGCGCGCGTCCATGGCATTAGGGCCGTATGGCGTCCAGAAGAGGCTGACCAGGGCCATGACGACCACCACGGTGGACAGGCCAGCCCCCAATGAAAAGTTCAGGTTTTTAAAATAGCGTGACATGGTCGCCAATTCTGTATCATTTATTGGCCGTCCAGCCGAATGCGCGGGTCCACGGCCGCGTAGGAGAGGTCCACGAGAAAGTTGACGATCACAACGGCCGCCGCCATGAATAGTACCACCTCCCGCACCACGGGCAGGTCTCGCTGGCCGATGGCCTGGAACACCAGTCGCCCCAGTCCGGGCAGGGAGAATACATTTTCGATGATGATAGCCCCGGCCAGCAGTTGGCCCATCTGCAGGCCGAAAATGGTCAGTACCGGGATCAGCGCGTTTTTCAAGGCGTGACCATACACCACGGTGCTTTCCTTCAAGCCGTTGGCCCGGGCGGTGCGTACATAATCCTCCCGCAGCACCTCCAACATGGAGGATCGGGTCAGCCGGGTGAGAATGGCCGTCCGGATCAGCCCCAATGCCAGGGCCGGCAGGAACAGGGCCTTTAAGGACCCCCAGATGTCATCATCCCAGCCGGGAAATCCGCCGGCGCTGAAAAGGCCCCAGTGAACGGAAAAAAGCAGCATCAGCAGGATGCCCAGCCAGAATTCAGGCACTGCCAGACCCAGTTGGGTGCCGGCCATCACGGTGGCATCCGGGAGGCGGTTCTGGTGCCGGGCGGCAAAAATACCCAGGGGCAGGGCCAGGGCCACGGCAATGGCCATGGCCATCAGCGCCAGAGGGCCGGTGACCGCCAAGCGGGATCCGATAAGGCTGAACACCGCCATGTCATATGTAATGGAGTGGCCGCCGGTACCCCGCATCAGGCTGCCGATCCAGCTGCCATACTGGACCCAGAACGGTTGATCCAGTCCCAGACGAATCCGAAGGGCCGCCAGGGTTTCCGGCGAGGCATTGATCCCAAGGATGATCTGGGCAGGGTCGCCGGGCAGCACGAAAAGCACCGAAAAAACGATGAGAGAGACCAAAAAAAGTACGGTCGCCAGGCTGACCGTTTTTTTTATCAGATAGCTGGTCATCAGCGCCTGAGAGCCATGGTCACTTTTTCCGCCACACCGCGGTGCAGTCCAGGGCGATGGTCGGGTAGTTCTCCCACCATCCCATGACGTCGGCTTTCATGACCGGCAGGCTGGGCGCGGAAAAGAGAAATCCGTTGACCGCATCATCGGCGATGATCTCCTGACAGCGGCCGAACCATTTTGCCTTGGCGGCTTCGTCCGGGGCTTTGAGGGCATTGGCATAGGCATCCCGGAATTCCTGGGAGTCATACTGGAAGTAGTAATCCGGTTTGGCGTAGATGCCGATGTCCCATGCCTCCACGTGACCGATCATGGTCAGCTGGTATTCTTTTTTCTTGAAAATCCGATCGATCCACTGACCCCATTCCACGATTTCGATGGTCAGATCGATGCCTACCTTGGACAGCATGTCGGCAATCACCTCGCCGGCCCGTCTGGAGTAGGAGTAGATGGCAGGGAGCTTGATGGTAGCCGTAAAACCGTCGGGATAGCCGGCTTCCTTCAACAGGGCCCTGGCTTTTTCAGGATCGTACGGATATCGCCCGGTTAAATCCTCGTAGTATGGGGTCGAGGGCGACCAATGGGAGCCGATGGGGGTGCCGTAGCCGAACATGACCAGATCCACGACGGCCTGGCGATCGATGGTGTGGGCCATAGCCTGGCGGACCATCCGATTGTCAAAAGGGGCGGCCTTGTTGTTGGTGGACATGATCACCTCGCCAGTGGTGGTGCCGGCATAGACCTTGAAGCGCGGGTCCTTTTCCAGCATCATGGCCGACTCGGGCGCGGCGATATAGCCAATCACGTCGATGTCACCCGCCTTGAGCGCGGCGATCTGGGCGGCCGGATCGCTGATGAAACGGAAGACCACCTTGTCCAGATAAGGCAAGAAGGGGTTCCAGTAGCCGTCGAAGCGGGCCATTTCCACCCGATCCCCCCTGACCCATTTGACGAATTTGAAGGGGCCCGTGCCAATGGGGTTGGACTTGGCATCCGCATCGCCCTTCATGGGCCGCATGACCGCATCGCCTTCGGCCATGTGGGCAATGAACAAGGCGTCCACGGCGTTGAGCCGGATAACCAAGGTGTGGCTGTCCGGTGTATCGACGGTCGCGATGCCGTTGAAGTATTCGGGGTGGGGGTTGCCCTTTTCTGGGAGGGCGGCCTGTTCCAGGTTCCATTTGGCCACTGCCGCATCAAAGGGATCCCCGTTGTGAAACGTCACCCCTTTTCTCAGGTTGAACGTGTAGACCAGACCGTCGGCCGAGATGCTCCATCCATTGGCCAGGCCGGGGAGAAACCCGCCACTGCTGTCTACCTTGACCAGCCCTTCGTAGATGTTGGCGTAGACGACCCGGTCGATGGCCGCAGCGGTATTGGTCGTGGGGTCCAGCCCCGGCGGTTCAGCCGGTTGGCAGACGGTCAACGTACCGCCCTTGATCGGTGCCTGTGAAAAAGCGGCGGTGACGACAACCAAGGAGAGGCTCAGGAAAAGGGAACACCAGGCGTTTTTCATCTTTTCTCCTTTCAGTGATGATCGGGTGGAGAACTGCTTTTTCAATTACGAATGCTTGAGGTCACGGTAGGCCGTCAGACCGTAAGCGCTTGTTGCATCGAGAATCCCCCGAATAATAGCCCGCGCCAGGCAGTCGGCAGCGGCATGGCCCATTTCGTTGATGGCAGGGGCGACCGGTGCCGAAAAAAAACCGGCGGCCTCCGGCAGCGGACGCTTACCGGTGGCGAGGCAAAATACGATGTCCCCGTCGAACATGGTATGGGCGGGTCGGATGGCCCGCGCCATGCCGTCATGGGCCATCATGGCGATCTTCTTTGCCTGGGGTTTGGTGAGGACCGCATCGGTGGCCACAACGGCCAAGGTGGTGTTCTCGCCCGGCGCACCGTCGGGTGCCGCTGGCAGCACCACCTGCGGGCGGAGAAGCCCGGCAAACTCTTTCCCGGTCTCAAGGCGGGCCTCCCAGAACGTTCCCGTTTCCGGATCAAGGGTCGACCCCAGAGAGTTGACCGCTACCAGCGCAGCTATCGTAATGCCCGTGTCCAGAATCAGGCTGGCGCTGCCCACCCCCCCCTTGATGCCGCCGGCCATGGCGCCCGTCCCGGCACCCACACAACCCGTTTTTACGGGTCCCGGGCCGGCTGACCGGCACGCCCGTTCGCCCCAACTGCTGTCCACCGACGGTCTGAAATCAGGCCCGCGTCCCAGATCGAAGAGTACGGCCGCCGGCACGATGGGGGCCACGTGGGCGTCATCCAGCGGGAAGCCGATCGCCCTGGATTCCAGATGCCTTACCACACCGTCCGCCGCGGCCAAACCGTAAACCGATCCGCCCGATAGACTGACCGCGTGAACTTTCTCCACCAGGTTTTCAGGGGCCAGCAGGTCGGTTTCACGGGTACCCGGCGCCGCTCCCCGAACATCGACGCCGCCCACCGCCCCATCGCTGCAAATTACCACGGTCGTTCCGGAGGCTGCCGCCGTGTCGGTATAATGTCCCACCCAAACTCCGGGAACATCGGTCAATCCGTTGGTTTTTCCTGGTCGATGCATGGTGTTTTTAAGATCGATTGGCGTGGTGTAAAGAACGGTCTCCGGCCGGGTGCCGCGATAGCCGCCCATACCCCGGTGTATAGCATTTACGGGGGCGTATGGCTACTGCGGATCGAGGAATTCGGACTCGAAAAGATCATCGGCCTGGGTGTCGATGATGCGGGAAAGGGCCAGGTATCGTTCCATGAGGGTGCGGGCATAAGGGGTGAGGGTGGAGCCGCCGCCGGCACTGCCTCCCTGGCTTTTCACCAGCAGGGGCTTGCCCAAGGCCTCTTCGGTCACCTTGATTTTGCCCCAGACCGCGCGATAGCTCATTTTGAGGTCCTTGGCCGCCGCGTTGAGGGACCCGCATTTTTCAATGGCCGTTAATATTCGCATGCGACCCAGGCCGAAAATGATCCGTCCCTGGCGATCTTCCAGCCAAACCTTTGATTTAACAGAGACTTTTTTGGTTTTAGCGGACATTTTACATCCTGTCGTCCGGACACGAGCAACGATTGACCCAGGGAGGATAACAGGCGGGAGAACCGGCAGCAAGGGAAAAGTTGATTTCTTTGACAGCACACCGGAACACCTCTCCACTTGTCGTCAACGGTGGCGCTAATGCTTGAAATCGCCCTTGTGGCAACGATGAAACCGGTTACATGTCGAAGACGATTCCCTGGGCCAGGGGCAGGCTGCGGCCGTAGTTAATGGTAGTGGTCTGCCGGCGCATATATCCCTTCCAGGCGTCGGATCCGGACTCCCGGCCGCCGCCGGTCTCTTTCTCGCCGCCGAACGCGCCGCCGATTTCTGCACCTGAGGTACCGATGTTGACGTTGGCAATGCCGCAGTCCGACCCGGCGGCTGAGAGAAACGTCTCGGCCTCGCGTAAATCGGTGGTGAAGATGGCCGACGAAAGTCCCTGGGGAACATCGTTCTGGATGTCGATGGCACTGGAGATATCTCCCCGGTAGCGGATCAGGTAGAGTATGGGTGCAAACGTTTCGTCCTGAACGATGGCGTAGTCGTTTTCCACCTCGCACAGCGTGGGTTGGACGTAGCAACCCGACGCATACGCGGGGCCTTCGAGCACCTGGCCGCCAAAAAGGATCTTTCCTCCCTGGGCGGCTACCTGCGCCAGTGCATGGCGGTAGTCTGCTACGGCTGCGGTGTCGATGAGCGGCCCCATATGGTTGGCCGAATCCAAAGGCGTGCCGATACGCAGGCTTTCGTAGGATTTGGTCAGGGCCGTGACGACCTGGTCGTATATGGATTCGTGGATGATTACCCGCCGGGTGGATGTGCATCGCTGGCCGGCGGTGCCGACGGCGCCGAAGACGATGGCTGTGACGGCCATGGCCATATCGGCCGCAGGGGTAAGGATGATGGCGTTGTTTCCTCCCAGTTCCAGGATTGTCCGTCCGAAGCGGCCGGCCACAACCTGGGCGGCATGGCGGCCGACCCGGGTGGAGCCGGTGACCGACACCAGCGGCACCCGTTCGTCTTCGAGGAGGCGCTGGCCCACCGTGCCGCCGCTACCCACCACCAGCGAGAAGAGCCCTTCAGGGACCACGTCTGCATCGTCCCGCAGCACGTCGGCCAGCACATGTTGCACGGCGACAGCCGACAGCGGCGCCTTGGACGACGGCTTCCAGAGGCTGGCATCGCCGCATACGGCAGCCAGCATGGCGTTCCAGGACCAAACGGCCACCGGGAAGTTGAACGCGCTGACGATACCCACCACACCCAGGGGGTGGTATTGGTCGTACATGCGGTGTTCCGGCCGTTCCGAATGCATGGTGTAACCATAGAGCTGCCGGCTCTGGCCCACGGCAAAATCGCAAATGTCGATCATCTCCTGGACTTCGCCCAGTCCTTCCTGGAGGGACTTTCCCATCTCATAGGAGACCAGGGTCCCCAGTGGTTCCTTGTAAATCCTGAGCTGATGGCCGATCCGGCGGACGACCTCTCCTCGCCTGGGTGCCGGCACCTGCCGCCACTTCAAGAACGCTTGGTGGGCGGTGTGGGCTACCTGCTCGTAATCGGCCTCCGTGGCTGTGGAGACCGTGGCGATCACCCTGCCGTCCACCGGGGAGACCCCCTCGATCGCCGGCCCGTCTCCGCCTCCCAGCCAATCCAGGCCGGTAGACACGCCACAGTTTTCTTTTTCAATACCCAGCGTCTTTAGGAACTCCATGATTTTATATCCTTATGGGGGGTTATGGTGTTAGCCCAGACTGGGTTTCAGGCCCTCTCAACTTATTCCGCACCCATGAACGGGTAGCGGTAATCGGTGGCAGGCAGGAAATTCTCCTTGATGGTTCGCGGGCTGACCCAGCGATAAAGATTGAGAATACTTCCTGCCTTGTCGTTGGTGCCCGACATTCTCCCGCCGCCGAAGGGTTGGCGTCCCACCACGGCACCGGTGGGTTTGTCATTGATGTAGAAGTTGCCGGCCGCATTGACCAGCCGGAGCCTGGCTGCCGCCACCGCTGCGCGATCCCGGGCCATAATGGCGCCGGTAAGCGCGTAAGGCGAGGTGTGGTCGCACAGGTCCAGGGTCGCCTCGAAGTCCTCGTCGGCGTAGACATATACCGTCAGCACAGGCCCGAAGATTTCTTCCTTCATGGTCTTAAAATGGGGGTCGGAAGTGAGGATCACCGTCGGGTCGATGAAATAGCCGGTACGGCTGTCATAGTCACCACCGGCGATAATTTCTGCCGCCTCGTGCCCCTTGGCATACTCGATATATCCGGTGATCGCGTCGAATGCGGCCCGGTCGATAACGGCATTGACAAAATTGGAGAAGTCCTCCGGCGTTCCCACCTTGATGGTGCTCATGGCGTCCGTCAGCTTCCCTTTCAGGATCGTCCAGAGTGATTCGGGCAGATAGGCTCGGGAGACGGCCGAGCATTTCTGCCCCTGGTATTCAAAGGCGCCCCGAATCAGGGCGGTGACCACGGCATCCGGATCGGCACTGGAATGGGCGAAGATAAAATCTTTCCCACCGGTTTCGCCGACGATGCGCGGGTAGGTGCGGTAGCGGCTCAGGTTGTCGGCGACGGTTTTCCACATGCCCTGGAATACCGATGTGGAGCCGGTAAAGTGAATGCCGGCCAAATCCGGGCTGGCCAGAACAGGATTGCCCACCTGGGCACCGGCCCCCGGAATGAAGTTGATCACTCCCGGTGGCAGCCCGGCTTCCATGAACGTCTGCATGAGCATCCAGGCGGAATAGACGGCTGAGGATGCCGGTTTCCACAACACGGTGTTGCCCAGCATGGCCGGTGCCGACGGCAAATTACCGCCGATAGCGGTAAAGTTGAAGGGAGTGACGGCAAAAACGAAGCCTTCCAGGGGGCGGTATTCCAGGTGATTCCATTCGGCCGGACCGGACTGGGGCTGCTGCCGGTAGATCTGGGTGGCGTAGAAGGCGTTGAAACGGAGAAAGTCGATGATTTCACATGCAGAATCAATTTCCGCCTGATAAATGTTCTTGCCTTGGCCGAGCATGGTGGCGGCGTTGAGGAGCATGCGCCGGGGGCCGGCGATGAGATCGGCCGCACGGGAGAAGATGGCCAACCGGTCATCCCAGTCCATGGCGGCCCATTTTTCGGCGGCCGATGCGGCCGCTTGGATGGCCATTGACACCTCTTTCTCACCGGCCTGGTGAAAAACGGCCAGACGGTGACCATGGTCGTGGGGGACGGAGCATCGACCGAGGTCACCGGTTTTTACGGGCTTGCCGCCGATGATCAGCGGAATTTCCATCTCCGTGTTCCTGAGCCGCTGCAATTCGCTTTTAATGCGGATGCGTTCATCGCTGCCGGGCCGGTATTCGAGAACCGGTTCGTTGGCAGGTGGGTCTATGGAGAAAATTGCATTGGGCATGCCTACCTCCCCTTTCATCAACATTCTGTGCTTTCCGGCGGCCAGGATCAGCATATATGCGCCGCATGGACAAATCCGAACGGCTGCCGGCAATCTGCTTGGCCACGGGTTTGCGACGGCATCGCAGGGTTCTTGCGTTTCCGGTCTGTCGGATACCAGCGGACAACCCGCTAACATAGGATTATGTTTGTGTGAACGAAGGCATAACGCAACATCCTGCAACAGAATCCAATAATCGTCATCAGGGTAAGGTAACTCAAAAGACCACACATGCAAGGACGGGATGGAGCGATGCACACAAAAAAGCAGGGAAAGCCGCTATTTAAGCAGCCATCCCTGCTTTTCTTCTTTGATTCGATAATCCCGCACCCGGTCGGGGCCCTTGCCCGGGTGCGGGTGACTGCCTTCACTCAGCAACCCCGATGTATTTTGTTCTCGAGGCTGCGCGTTGTACCTGGAAACCTTATTCCGTTACCTCCTCCATGGAAACCACATTGATTACTTTCATATTTTCCTTTTCAGCGACGGTTCCGGTCACCTTCACTTTTTTGCCGACCATGTCGGTCGCCATGTCGTTGCCTTCGAGAACGTAGCTGCCGTCAGCCGCGTCGAGCACGATGACGTCGCCCTTTTCCGCAATGGTGCCGGTGATGCTGTCTTCCGCCAAGGCCAGGCCGGCAGTGGCCACGACCATGAACAAGGCGGCAACCATACCAGTAACAATCTTTTTCTTGAATGCTTTCATTGCTACTCCCTCCCTCCATTGTTTTCGGTTGACCCCTCTTTTGCCCAGTGGAGGCGAGCCTGCCTCCCTTCGTCAACACACCCCATGCTGAATCGTCAGCATCTCGGAACCGACCGACGGTGTGTTGTTTTCCATATTGATCAGCAATGGGTGTGCCAACCAAATAACTATACGTTTTTATACAGTGTGTTGAACTTTTAAATTAACCCGCGGGGCCCCAATCCGTTTCGTATTTTGCACCCGGAAGCCCAAAATTGCGCAGGAAAAGGGTGTCTGTGGCATGCTGATCCCGCATGGGCACGAATTGTGAATGGTCAGCATGGAACAAAGACATCGGCCCCGTTCATGCCGGTGAAGCGTGATTAATGAATCAGAAAAAAATGCCGATAGCGGATCCATGGAACGACTAAACACAGGATTGGTGGAAAACAAAGGCATGACCCGGCGCCAGGTAATGCGTCTGGGCGTCATGGGGCTGGCCGGCTGGATGTTGTCTCCGGTCCGGGCGGCTTCTGCAGCCCTTCCGGAAGACCTTGAGTTGGTCTCGGCCATCCCGCATATGGTGGAACGGGAAGGCCCGATGCTGGTATTCCGGGACTTCATTGCCGACCCGGACATCGAAGTCGAGCAGCACATCCGACTTCAGATAGGCCAGCACAAGGATATGTTGGACCTTCTCAGAAAAAAAATTGGGTTTGAAAAAAAGCTGAGACTGTCGGTGGAAGATATTCAGGTCCGCCTGATGTTCGTTCCCCAGCTGCAAAAAGATCATGCGGATGCATACCATCGCTATTGCCAGGACGTCACCGGGTATCTCTTCGAGACGAACCAGATGGACAATTGTTATGCGGCCATCACCAGTCCGAATGAAAGTTATCCGCCTCTGTCGCAGGACGGAATATCCGCCTTCCTGGTTCATCGCCTGGCAAAAGACTATCGGGCTGTCTGCCGATTTACCGCAGAATCGGGCCGCAGCGTGAAGTACAGGGCATCCGGTGCCATATTCTCCAACTATCTGGGAGCAGTGGACCTGGAGATTCAATCGATCGCCCCCGGGCAGTTCGGATTGTCGCGAAAAGCCTTCACGATTTGGCAAAACAACACCGAGAATTTATATACCCTCATGTCGATACCGGTTGAAGAGACCCTGCATTTTCAGCTGGGAAAGGCAACGGACCGTGAAATTGAGGCTTCCATGAAGAACCATCCGCCGGAGAACCTGGCCGCCGCGCAACGCCTGGCGGAAGAGTGGATGGCTGTGGAAGAGTCGGTGGTGGGCGGATTGGTGAATCGCCTGCTGGAAAGTTATTGCACCCTGCACCAGATGACGATGCCGGCTGCCCGAAACGGTGACTCGGGGGGGAGCTCGCCAGCCCTTCATCAGTACCGATACCGGGACCGGGGTATTCGACTGGTAAAGCGCCTTGGATTCCAAGAGGCCTTAGGGCTTTATATGGCAAGCCCCGCCACTTTCAGGACCCAGCTGTTTCAACAGCTGGATGCATGATTCAGCCGCACAAGGCAGGTGCGGCCGTTCATCGTTTAACGACAGCTAAAACCACTTTGAGGGGATGTCGCCTCCTGCATCCGGATTGACCATGAGAAGATAGCATCCTTCACACAGAAGCTGGTTCTCATCCACCGCCAATCCTCTTCCCTTGTTTATGAAACCTCCGCATTGGCTGCAGCGGCCAGGAAAAATCGGCTTTTCGCCTGCGTTCAATCGCTCCTTGTCGGTAAATCCGTCCATGATGATCCTCCTGCACTATGCGGTTTGGCAAATGCTGGTACAATGCCGGCCAGCGGTAGTTCTATACGGCATCGGTTGGATGGCATACTGACGGCCAAAAGTGCCCATGCAGTGGAAACAGGTGCAAGGCGATGCCGCTGCAGAATCATCCAGAAATTACCACAGCAAAATCAAGGCCGAAAGGTAAAATGGCTTTGAATAATAAAATAACATAATTTATTTAAACAGTTAAATTATTTGCCGATGAAGATGTCAATCGACTAAATGTTACATGATTGAAATATCAATGGTATTTTTAGTACATTTTTGTATGGACTGGTGGGCGGTGGAGGCGGGCCATGTTGGGTTGGCGGGCAGATAGCGCAGGACTGCAAAACGAAACCGCCGGCACCTTCAGTCCTGGTGAACCCGGCGGCAGCCTCGCAGGAAAGCAGCTGATTCATTTTGACATTTCTATCCGCAAAAATTAATCTGCGACGATACCTGTCCAGCTGCCTGTTTGGGTAGAACGGGGTCTTTCCGATTTTTACAGGTTTCGGTGCCATGAGCAACATCGCCATCGTTCTGGTTATTCTGTCTGCAGCCATGCATGCCGGACGCAACTACCTTACCAAAAAGGCCACCGATAAGCAGGCCTTCGTATGGTGGTATGAAGGGGTGGGGCTGTTGCTGTTCACGCCGCTGTTTCTCCTTTTTTTTCCCACTGCATCCATGGCCTCAATCCATGTCTGGGGTTTCATTATAGCATCCGGGCTGCTTCACTTCATTTACTGGGTGCTTCTTGCCAAGGCCCTCGAGACCGGTGATCTTTCTTTGGTTTACCCCATCATGCGGTCCTCGCCTGCCCTGGTTCTGCTGTTCTCCATTTTTGTCCTGAACGAAGCGGTCAGTCCAGGCGGCGTTACCGGTATCCTGCTGGTGGCACTAGGCAGCTACACGATCAACATGCAGCGGCTGAGCGTGGACGAACTGGTTCGTCCGTTGCGGGCTATATCCCATGATCGGGCTATTCAGTTCGCTTTTCTGACGCTCGTGTCGGTGGCCGCCTATTCTATTGTGGACAAGGTCGCCGTCGGCCTGATTCATCCGGTGGTATTCGCTTATGTGTATCCATGGTTCAGCATGCTGCTGTTTTCCGGCTACATCAGAAAATGCAAAACAAAGGGCGAAATCAAAAACGAATGGAAGGCGAATCGAACTCCCATCCTGGCCTGCGGATTTCTCTCCATCTTCGGCTATTTTCTGATTCTGGTGGCGTTCACCCTTGAGCGGGTGAGTTATGTCGTGGGGCTCAGACAGCTGAGTATTGTCTTTGCGGTCTTGCTTGGCGGGTATGCATTAAAGGAAAAGCATCAACGGATTCGATTCACTTCCGCATCGGTCATCTTTGCCGGTACGTTTCTCATCGCCTTTGGATAGCTTCGCTTCAAAAAAAGATCGCCCTGGCAAAATGACAGCCAGGGCGATCTTTTTTGCACCCATTTCGTATCGGGTGGGTTACCCGAATCTTCTGTTGGAATGCACCATCGTCAATCGCTTAAAAATATCGGGCGCCCAAATCAACATCGACGGGTTGCGCTCTGGCAAAAGCCAGTTTCTCCCTGAATTTATCCCAGGCCGATTGGCTCTGGGCGGATACTTCAGGAGACCTGGTCGACAACGATATCAGCGAACTGGCCACCAGCAGAATACTGCACAACAGGTAGGCGGTTTGCGGGGTGCCGGTACTGGCTACGATCATCTGCGAAACGCGGGGAAAGATAAAGCCACCGATGCCCCAGGCAGAGAAGAGCAGGCCATAGTTGATACCAAAATTTTTCAGGCCAAAATAATCTTTGGTGGCCGACGGGAACAAGGAGAGATTGGTGCCGTAATTGAATCCGATCATGGTGGCAGCGGCCGCCAGGAGTATGGCTTCCGATTGGCCGATGAACAGCAGGGAAAAGATGACCATGGCTTGCAAGCTCATCATGATTAACAAGGTCCTGGGACGGCCGATCTTGTCAGAAACCACGCCGGCCACAACGCGTCCACCGGCATTGCCAATTGCCATCAGGGCCACCACGATCCAGGCCAGATCGCCCATGCTTTGTTTGGCCATACCGGCAACACTGCCGATAATGATCAGCGCTGCGCCGGCACCGATAAAATACATGAACCACAATTTGTAAAAGGCACCGGTTTTGAGCATGTCCATGGGGGAATAATTCACTGGTGGCGCGAATGGCGCATCAGCGACCTTCTTTGTGGGTGCCGCATCTGTTGGCACAAACCCCTCGGGAGGATTTTTCAAGAACATGGCCAAGGTACATACAACGGCCATAAAGGCGACACCGAATATAAGCATCGACTGGCTGAGACCGAATTTGGCAATCATAAAATTGGCCAACGGCGCAATGTAAACCGAAGCCAGCCCGAACCCGGCAACCACGATGCCGGCAATCATTCCCGTTTTGGAAGCCGGGAACCATTTGATCGCTGGTGGTGTGGCCGATGCATACCCAAAACCCAACCCCAGGCCGGTGAGAACGCCAAAGCCCAGAATCCAGGCAAACAGGGCATTGGACTGGGAGATGACGATGAGCCCGGCACCGGTGAGGATACCGCCGATGACAGCCGTCACACGCGGACTGAGCTTGTCCTGGATGCGGCCGGCAAAGACCATGGCCACGGTGAACATCAGGCAACAAACGGCATAGGGGTCGTTGAGTGAGGCCATATCCCAGTCGAACACCCCGTCTTTGGCGATCACCGACTCCTTGATGGCCTGCTTGAATATGCTCCAGGTGTAAAGGATACCCAGTGCCAGGTTGATCCCCAACCCGGCCATGGTCACGCTCCAGCCTCTGTTCTTAATCGCTTTCATGGCTTTCTCCGTATAAAAGTGAATTGAATCTCAACCAATCGTTGTCGGATTGTCGGCAGTCACAGGGATCCACCGGTGGTGGACGCCAGGTTCAGTTGTTCCATCAGCCGGATCAACCGCTCCGTTTCTTCTCGGATGATATTCAAACAGTGGGTTCGATCGCAGGCATTCAACCCGGGATAGTCCACCAGCAACTCGGACAGGGACCGGACCGACGCCAGTGAATTGACAAACGCATGGCTGACCGTCTCGGTTTTAGAAAGCATCATTGTTGCTTGGGAAATCATATGACCCGTCTATCCATCTTTGATCGGTGTGTTAATGAACCCTATTCATTGAATTTTTTGAATGAATTGAATGCGCTTCATCTTATACCTTAACAAGAGCCGTGCCATCGGCAAAAAAATTTACAACGATATGAAATTTATAGAGATTTTATAATACTTAGGACTGGGCGGGAAGGAAGAATCAACAACTTTGGTTGTAGGTTGGGGAATCCATAGTGGGAATAATTAGGTGCTATCCCTGTGTTAACGGTGGAAAGTGGGAGTTGGATGGCCATGTACAACAAAAATTGTATCTACAACAAAAGTTGTGGAAAGATTAGGGACAGCGCTGTTGTTTTTTCAGGCGCTTACTCAACGCCTGCTGGGATATGCCCAGAATTTTTGCCGCAAGGGACTGATTGCCCCCAGTGCGACGCATAGCCTCTTCGATTAGAATCCGGGTGGCGTGCTTGATCGTCGGCAGCTTGTGGGAAAACGTGATCGGCGGGTCGGCGTCGCTGGCCGGTGACGCCGGTAATGCGCCAGAAGAAGATTCTCCGCGGGAGATATGTGATTTGAACGTGTCAAGAGAAAGAACGCCGGAGCGATGACGACTCACGGCGTCGAAAACCATCGATTCCAATTCCCTTACATTGCCGGGGTAGGCATAACTCGACAACAGCGCTTCAAGTTCACGCGGCACTGGCGGTGTGGACTTGTTCAGCCGGGATGCGGCGTCTGCCAGAAAATGGTCCAGCAGTTGGGGAATGTCATCCAGCCGCTCTCTGAGGGGCGGGATGTAGATTCGATGGGTCTGCAGGCGATAGCTGAGATCTTTTCGAAAACGCCCCTGACTGAGAAGCGCGGACAGGCGATGGTTGGTGGCCGCGACGATGCGCGCTTTGGCCGACCGGGGTACATCGGCGCCCAAGGGAAAATACTCACCCTCTTGCAATAGTCTCAACAGCTTTACCTGAGATACCGGGGTTAGGTCGCCGATCTCATCCAGAAAGAGGGTTCCGCCCTCAGCCTGTTCGATCAATCCGCCGCGAGGGGTGTCCGCTCCGGTATAGGCGCCCTTCACATGGCCGAACAGGGTGTCCGAAAACACGGTGTCGTCCAGGCCGGCTGCATTGACCGCCACAAAACCACCCTTGAGGCCGCTCAGGCAATGGATGGCCCGGGCGATCAGCTCCTTGCCGACCCCGGTTTCTCCCTGTACGAGAACCGGCTGCGACGTGGTGGCGATGGACTCCACATACTGGAAAAGGAGTATCATCTTGCGGTTCCTGGTAATGATGCGGCCGAAGGCTTCAGGATTTTCCAGGTCGGTTCGCAACATGTGCCGGCGAAGCGATTGGTTCTCCCGCTTGAGCTCCTGATACGAGACGGCCCGGTTGACGGCTGTAACCAAACGATCCGCCTCTACCGGCTTGACGATGTATTCGAAGGCCCCTGCCTTGATGCAGCGCACGGCGGTTTCCACATCCACGGCACCCGTGACGATGATCACGGGCACATCCGGGTACTCCAGGCGCACATCGTCAAGCAGCCGGTGGCCGTCCACGTTGGGCATGTTAAGGTCGAGCAGCATGAGTTCGACCGGGTTTTCGGCCAGCATGTCCATCACCCGGCGGCTGTCCTGGCAGGTGATCGTGTTGTTCAGCCCGGCCATCTGGAGGGTCGTGTCGATGGCCAGCAAGATGGATGCTTCATCATCAACGATCATGATGGGCCGTAGCGGATGTAGGGGGGTATTCATGCTATGACACCCTATCTTCTCGTTGACGGGGGCCATGCGAAAGAGGAAAGGTCACCTGCACGGTGGTTCCCTTGCCCGGCGTCGATTCAAATTTCATCCTGCCGCCATGATCCTTGACGATGCGATCGGAAATCGCCAGGCCAAGACCGGTGCCGCCGTGTTCCCGCTTCGTGGTGAAAAAAGGGTCGGTGATTCGTTTTTGTACGGCTGCATCGATGCCCTCGCCTTCATCCTTCACTTCCAATACGATCTGTTGCCTTTCCGATTGAAACGTGGTGGTCACGGTAACCGATCGATCAAGGTCTGCCAGGGCCTGACAGGCGTTAACGATTAGGTTGATCGCCACCTGTTCGATACGCTGGGCGTTTCCCGGGAAGGTTGGCAGCGCAGGATGGCAGGTCAGCGTGAAGTGCCGGGTGGATTTTTTGATCAGGTTGGCGGTCAGGCCGATGGCCTTGTTGACCACCTGGTTCAGATCCACATCATCCTTCATCTCTGAGGGGTTGTCCCGGGCAAAGTCTTTCAGGTCCGCCACGATGTCCCGGACCCGCCGGGCATCGTCGGTAATGCCGGACAGCATCTGGGGCACGCGATCGCGAACCCGGCTATAGACCGTTGCTCCCACCGGGAAATCCCCGTGCTGTGCCAGGTGGCGATCGAGGATGGGCAGCACGGCCTCCCACATGCGGGTCAGGTTGGGGGCGTTGAGCATGACCGAAGTGATGGGGTTGTTTATCTCATGGGCAACACCGGAGACCAGGGTGCCCAGGGAAACCATCTTGGCGGCCTGAAACAGCTGTTCCTGTTTGAGCGAGGTTTTTTCTTCGGCAAGCTTTTTTTCCCGGGTCACCTTCATTCCATGCCAGACAATATGGATCGAAAGAACAACAATCAGCAATAGGATCCAGACACAGACCAGCGTGGTTTTACGGGTGATAGCGGATATCTGGGCGTGAACGTCCTCCACGTAAATGCCGGTGCCGATGATCCATCCCCACGGGTCAAAGCCCATGACATATGAAATTTTAGGTACGATGCGGCCGGGATCGTCCATCCACTGCCATTGATAATCCACATAACCGGCGTCGTTGGACCTCACGATTTCCACGCATGACAGAAACAGACGCTTGCCCGCCGGATCCGTAAAGTTGGAAATGTCCTTGCCTTCCAGGTCCGGACGATAGGGATGCATGATCATGCGTGGCTGCATGTCGTTGAGCCAGAAATAGTCCTTGAAATGTTGCCCGTAGCGCAAACCCCGGATATGTTCGATCGCCAGAGCCTGGGCCTGTTCGCGGGTCATCACCCCCGTTCGCGCTTGCCGGGCGTAGCCGTCCAGGCTGCTCCAGGCGGATGCCACCAGTTCACGGATGACCTCCCGTTTGCCCTCCATCAGCCGTTCTTCGATCATGGGCAGGATGAACAGGAAGATGGTCATGATGAACAGCATCACCGTCAGCACCACCGGCAGGAAGATGCGGAAGGGAATGCGTCCGATTATCGTTTTGAATGGTGCCGTCATATGACTTTTCGTCGATCCGCTGCCGAAGGGATAAAAACCGGGCGGAAGCGGGCGGTCCGTTCACGCCGAGGTGTTCAGATTACCCCATTGCCAATGAAAATCAATCGTAAACTGGAACGGTTATAGAATAAAAACAGCAGATGAGCGAGCGCCGTGAGTTTGTTTGCAAAAACAGAATACTTGTTACACGAGATTGGTGATGGTATAAATTGATCGCCATTCGAGAACAGCTCAGCCGGAAAAAACAGTCTGACGGTTAAGATGGCCGGCAGTCCTGTCCAGCCCCAAACAGGAGGCCCCGATGAAAAAAAATCCCTACCCGCATCTGTTCAGACCCTTGGACCTTGGCTTTACCACCCTTAAAAACCGGGTGATCATGGGGTCGATGCACACCGGCCTGGAGGAAGCCCCGGACGGGTTTGATCGGCTGGCCGCTTATTTTGCCGAACGGGCCATGGGTGACGTGGCACTGATCGTGACGGGCGGCTTTTCGCCCAATCGCGAGGGCTGCGTTGCGGACCACGCCGCGCAGCTGAGCACGGTGGACGAGGCCGATCGCCACCGGGTCGTGACTGCGGCGGTTCACGATAGCGGCGGCAAGATCGCCCTTCAGATCCTGCATACCGGCCGTTACGGCTTTCACAAACAGATAGTGAGCGCCTCACCCCTCCAGGCGCCGATCAACATCTTCAAGCCCAAAGCGCTTACCGAAGACGAAATCCTCCGGCAGATCGAGGATTTTGCAAACTGCGCCGGTCTGGCCCGGCAGGCCGGTTATGACGGGGTGGAGATCATGGGATCGGAAGGCTATTTGATCAACCAGTTTATCGCCCCGGCCACCAACCGGCGCACAGACCGCTGGGGAGGTGGGTATACGAACCGGATCAGGTTTCCCCTGGAGATTGTCCGTCAGGTCCGAAGGCGCGTGGGGCCGGACTTTATCATCATCTACCGGCTGTCCATGCTGGACCTGGTGGCAGGCGGCAGCTCCTGGGATGAAGTGGTTCATCTGGCCCGAGAGGTCGAAGCCGCCGGTGCCACCATCATCAACACGGGTATCGGCTGGCACGAGGCCCGGATACCCACCATCGCCAGCATGGTTCCCCGGGCAGCCTTTACCTGGGTCACCGGCCGGCTGAAGGGTGCGGTGTCCATCCCGCTGGTGACCAGCAACCGGATCAACACACCCGAGATCATCGAGCAGACACTGGCCGCCGGTCATGCGGATCTGATTTCCATGGCCCGTCCTTTTCTGGCGGACCCGGCATTTGTCAAAAAGGCCGGGGAAGGCCGCGCCGATGAAATCAATACCTGTATCGGCTGCAACCAGGCCTGCCTGGACCACATTTTCCAGGGCCAGGTGGCCAGCTGCCTGGTCAACCCCCGAGCCTGCCGGGAAACGGAATTCGTCATTTCGCCGACCCCTTCCCCCAAACGTATCGCTGTGGTGGGTGCCGGGCCGGCCGGCCTCTCCTTTGCCGTCACCGCTGCATCACGGGGTCATCGGGTGACCCTTTTTGACCGTCAGGATCGCATCGGCGGACAGCTGAACCTGTCAGTCCGGATACCCGGTAAAGAGGAGTTTACCGAAACCCTCAGATATTATCGGCGCCAGCTGACGCTGTTGGGCGTCACGGTGAGACTGAACACTCCCGTGGATGGGGATCGCCTGGACGGTGAGTCTTTCGACGCAGTAGTGGTGTCCACCGGTGCCCGGCCGCGCCGGTTGCACATCCCCGGCATCGACCACCCCAAGGTGGTATCCTACATCGATGTCATCATGGGAACGAAACCCGTCGGTGATACCGTAGCCATTATCGGTGCCGGCGGTATCGGCTTCGACACCGCCGTGCTTATCACCCACGTCGGCACATCCACCAGCCTTGACCGCGACCTGTTTTTAAAGGAATGGGGCGTGGATCGGGAGTGTCGGCAGCCGGGGGGGCTTTTGGCGTCACTCCCGGAAACACAGTTCTCGCCCCGGCGCGTCACCATGTTGCAGCGCAAGGCCTCTAAAATGGGTGCCGGGCTGGGAAAGACCACCGGCTGGATTCATCGGGCCACCCTGAAAAAACGCGGTGTAGAGATGATCAGCGGCGTGACCTATGAAAAAATCGATGACGGCGGCCTGCATATCGTCAAGAACGAACGCCGCCAGACGATTCCCGCCGATACGATAATTGTATGTGCAGGCCAGGAGCCCTTGCGGACAGTGGCCGATGAACTGACCGCACGGGGCATGCCTGTGCACCTCATCGGCGGCGCGGACAAGGCCGCCGAATTGGATGCCAAACGGGCCATCGACCAGGGCGCCCGGTTGGCCATGGAGATGTGAAATGAGCCTGCCCGCTGCCGTTCTGGATCACCTCGTGGTAGCCGCCCACACGCTGGAACAAGGCTCGGCGTACGTACAGGAATGTTTAGGGGTCCCCTTGACCGGCGGTGGTAAGCATGTCGCCATGGGCACCCACAACCGGGTGCTCAAGCTGGGCCCGGGCCAGTACCTGGAGGTGATCGCCATCGATCCCCAAGAGCGGCAGCCCGATTTCCCCCGGTGGTTCAATCTCGACGATCCGGGTTTTCAGGCCCGGTTGAAGATCCGGCCGAAGCTGATTGCCTGGGTAGCGCGAACGGACGAGGTCGATGCGTTGGCAGAAGCGATCTTTGGGAAGCGTGCACGCGTGCGGCCCATGCAGCGGGATGCACTGCGATGGCGGTTTGCCTTCACCGACGACGGATCCCTTCCGGGCGGCGGCCTGATCCCCCATTTAATCCAGTGGGACAGCCGCATCCATCCCGCACAAAAAATGCAAGACAAGGGCTGTAGCCTGTTGCGTCTCGATGGTTTCCACGTCAACGTTGAATCGGTTCAGCAAGTGGTTTCTTCCATGGGTTTAGGTGATTTCATTACGTTCCATCCCGTGTCGAAGCCGCGCCCGCACGGACTGGTTGCGCGGATAAAAACACCCGCCGGGGTGGTGGTGTTGGACTGACGAAAACCCATACGGCAAAAAAGGGGGCAACGCATGTCCGCCAATAACCGAGGAAAAGGTCCGGACAAACTCTCTCAAGTGGTGGCTGACGCCCGCCGCCACATGAAGGATCGTGAAAAGACCTACCGCGAGAAGGCCTTGAAGATGTATCCGCATGTCTGCGGCCGTTGTGCACGGGAGTTCAGCGGTAAGCAGCTCAGAGAACTCACCGTCCATCACAGGGACCACAACCACGACAACAACCCCCCCGATGGCAGCAACTGGGAGCTTCTCTGTATATACTGTCACGACAATGAACACGGTCGCCTGGAAGTAGCCGAGGCATACGACGGCAGTTCGTCGTCATCGTCGACTGATTCTGATTTCTTCCACAATCCCTTTGCCGCCTTAGCGGGGATGATGAAGGATAAAGACAAAGGCAAATAGGGTAAGGCGTCCGGCAACCGGCTATCATTGGACCAACAACCCACGGGGAGCAGATCGTGTCAATGCCCCATCAAGGAGACGATCGGTCTTTGACTGGAACCATGGTTCCGCAGGAAATACGTGTTGTGTCGATCGCAGCCATTGGCGCGTTGCTTCTTTTGGTGCTGGCCGGCGCGCTGACAATCCCTTTTGCATTCGAATCGCCGTCCATGTGGTACAAGTTCGGTATGGAGAAAATCAGCCTGCGTGCAGGCAAGATGCTTGGCTTGACGGCCGGCCTGCTTATTTTCCTGCAACTGCCCCTGGCCGGGCGGCTGAAATCTCTGGACCGGATCTTCTCCCTGCCCGGTTTGATCCGCCAGCACCGCATCCATGCCTGGGCGATTGCGATCCTGGCGTTGGCCCATCCGATATGCGTGCTGCTTCCCGAAGGCACACTTATCGTTCCACTGGAAATGCGCTATTGGCCCGAGTGGATTGGGGTGGGGCTGCTGGTCTTCATCCTGGGCCAGTTTGTGGTCAGCCGATGGCGTCAGCCGATGGGCATCGCCTTTCACACCTGGCTGCGGTTTCACCGCATCGCCGGTCTGCTGGTCGCCGGTCTTCTGGTTGTTCACGTGCTGTATGTCAGCGAGTCGTTCAGCGAAAGCGGGCTGCCGCGGCTGTCAGTGACCGCTGCCGCGACTGCCTTTTTACTGTTCTGGTTGTGGGTGCGCAGCGCCGGGTTGCGGATGCGAAGGAAACCGTTCCTGGTTTCGCGTGTCGAACCCGCCGGCGCCGATTGCACCTGCGTCGAATTGACCGCGGCTACGCAAACTCTATTTTCATACGTCCCCGGCCAGTTCGCCTGGGTTTCCTTTGAATCGGCAGCGGTCGTGCCGGAAGCGCATGCCTTTACCCTCTCCTCCTCGCCCAGCCGTCCCGGGATGCTGCAATTCACCATCCGCGCATGCGGTGACTGGACCCGAACGGTGGCCAGGCTCTCGATCGGCGATCGCGCCTTCCTTCAAGGCCCTTTTGGCCGCTTCGGCCACCTGTATACCGACCCGGATCGGGAATTGATCATGATCGCCGGCGGCATCGGCATCACGCCCATGCTCAGCATGCTGCGCTTCATGGCTGATCGTGGCGACCCCCGCCCGGTCACCCTGATCTGGAGTAACCGCGGCAAGGAAAACGCGGTGTATACCGATGAGATGGATGATCTGGCGGCCAAATTGACAGGCCTGCGCATGATTCCTATCTTTACCCGTATTATGGAAAGCGGGGAGCGGTCAGGCAGATTGGATCGGAAGACATTGGAGATCATGCTCAAGGGTTGCAGTCGCAGTTCGGCGGTCTTTGTATGTGGCCCGCCGCAGATGATGAGGCAGGTCATCACCGACCTTAAAACCCTTTCATTCCCCGCCCGTTCGATTTTTTCTGAAGCGTTCGGATTGTAACCCCATAATATCGCGTGAATAGACCATCTCCGCGGCTTACCATGGGAGGGTCCACCACCATTTACGGACAGGAGGCATTTCATGAAACGAATCGTCAGACTTTCGGCCGTACTTCTATTTGCCCTGCTCTTTTCCTCACAGGCCATCGCGGCGGCACCGCAATGGGAATTGGATCCGGCCCATTCCGGCATCTACTTCAGTGTCAATCACATCTATTCTACGACGCGGGGCTATTTCGAAGATTTTAAAGGCACGGTGATGTTCTCACCCGATGACCTGGCAGGCAGTCGATTCGACTTCGAAGTCGATGTAAAAAGCATCAACACCGGAAACAGCAAGCGGGACGGCCACCTCAATTCAGCCGATTTCTTTGATTCCAAGCAATTCCCGACCATGAGTTTCAAAAGCACCGCCGTCAAACATGTAAAAGACAATCAGTACCTGGTCGAAGGCAACATGACGGTCAAGGATGTAAGCGAAACCGTCTCGGTGCCGTTTACGCTGCTGGGTGTCAAGACCCATCCGTTCGACGACAAATCGGAGGTGGCCGGCTTCGAAGCCCGCATGACCGTCGATCGCCTGGCCTATCATGTGGGTGGCGGCAAGTTTGTCGATATGGGGGTGGTGGGGCAAGAGGTGGATGTGCTCATCACGCTGGAAGTGACCCGAAAGAAGTAAAAGCCACTCTTCAAGCCTGCTGCCAGATCGGCTCCCAGCCGGATTGGTGTTGACCGAACATGCTTGTCACCTATCATGAAGCGATTGACCGTCATATTTCTCGTCTTACTCCAGGTCGGCTTTTCGTGGCCGGCCTGGAGTGCTGCACCGTTTTCTCCCAGGGCAATCTCCCTGCCCCCCGGCTTTCAAATCTCCCTCTTTGCGGAGAACCTTCCCAACGCCCGGTCCATGACTTCTGGGGAAGGCGGAATGCTCTTCGTTGGAACGCGCAAGGCCGGCAGGGTATATGCACTCGTGGATCGGGATGGAGACTTCAAGGCAGACGAAACGATCGTTCTGGCCGAGGGGTTGAGCATGCCCAACGGCGTGGCATTCAAAAACGGCCATTTGTATGTGGCCGAGGTTCATCGGGTGATCCGGTTCGAGAACATTGCCGACAACCTGGTGCCCGGCGCCCCCTATTTGGTGGTCAACGACAGCCTGCCCGCCGATCGCCGCCATGGATGGAAGTTCATCCGTTTCGGACCGGAGGGGAAACTCTACGTCCCCGTTGGCGCCCCTTGTAATGTCTGCCGGGACCAGGATCAACGGTTTGCCACCATTATGCGCATGAACGCCGACGGCTCGGGTTTGGAGGTGTTTGCCGAGGGCGTGAGAAATTCGGTGGGGTTCGACTGGCATCCGCAGACCCGCGAACTGTGGTTCACCGACAACGGACGAGATTGGCTCGGAGACGATTTTCCCCCCGATGAACTCAATCATGCACCGTCAGCCAACCGCCACTTCGGATTTCCCTACGTTCACGGCAACAATGTCCCCGACCCTGTCTTCGGCGACCAGGCACCCCAACGCGAATTTACTCCGCCGGTAAGGGAACTGGCGCCCCATGCGGCAGCGTTGGGCATGCGATTTTACACCGGCAAGATGTTCCCGCCCGGCTATCGTGGGCAGATTCTGATTGCCGAACACGGATCCTGGAATCGCAGCCAACCCATCGGGTACCGCATCACCCTGGTGCGATTGATCAACGGGCGACTCGCATCGTACGAGGTGTTTGCCAGCGGATGGCTGCGGGATGACGCGGTTGTCGGCCGGCCGGTCGATCTGGAAATCCTCGAAGACGGTTCTTTGCTGGTCTCGGATGACGATGCCGGCAGGATCTACCGAATAACCTATCAGCCGCCCTGATCCAGGGAGATGGGCGTCGGCTCAGCTTAATGGCGAATTTACGCCGTGCCGGGTTCTTCCTCAATTATACGGACAAATCCCAACCAATCTTTACCGAATCTTTATCTGATCTTTACCGAAGGTTTAAAGCCAAGGGTTATCGTTAAACCAGCGCTGACACCATGCGGTGTTCCAACCTTACCCCCACCGGATGCGACCGCGCTGCTCTTTCAACCCCATACCTTCAAAGGAGATCGACATGGCAAGGATACTAGTCAAGACATTGTTTGCAGTATTGATCGGGACGGTCATCAGCCTGGGTCAGGCTGCGGCCGCCGAGTTCACCGTCACCGTGAAGAACCTGACCAACGGGATTTATTTCACACCCCTGCTGATCACCGCCCATGACGGGGAGACCCATCTTTTCGAAACCGGTTCGCCGGCAACCCCGGACTTGCAGGCCATGGCCGAAGGCGGCGACATATCCGGTCTGCTCAGTATGGTGGGCGGTGAGGACCAGGACACCGTAGCCAATCCGGTGGGGGAGGAAAAACTGCTGGCCCCCGGCGGCATTGTCAGCAGTGATTTCAACACCAACCGAACCCGCAACCGGTACCTGTCGTTGGTGGCCATGCTGCTGCCCACCAACGACGGTTTCGTGGGACTCGATTCGCTGCGCATTCCCCGCATTCCGGGAACCTATAAATACTTCCTGGTCGGCTACGATGCCGGCACCGAGGCCAATGATGAACGCATCACCGGCGGCGGGGCACCAGGTGCTCCGGGAATTCCGTTCGCACCCGCCGAAGATAACGGCACAGGCGCCACCGGTGTATCCGGTCCCGATGCCAATAAGACGGTGCACATTCATCGGGGGGTCATCGGTGATACCGATCCTGGAGGCGGCATCAGTGACCTGGACAGCACCATCCACCGCTGGTTGAATCCCGTTGCGGAAATAATTATCGAGGTCTTTCCCCGGCGACACGGCAGAGGCTGATCGCATGTGGCTGTTTGATTGGATCGGCATTGTTGCGTAGGATCCAATGAAAGCCCGTCAGCAGAACATTGGCGCATACCCCATCTCTATTGATTGGGTATGCGTTTTTTATTGGCGGGTGGCGGTTAATCTCGTCAGCGATTGCCAGATCGGCGACACCTGATTCAACCCTCGCAGCGCCGGCAGCAGCGGGCGCGGTAAAAATAAAACGGCAGCCCGCTGCGTGGTTTCGCAGGCTGCCGTTTTCAGGAAGGACCGATTGTCATCGGGAGGAATCGGTCACACTTTCCAAACCATCCGAATTAAATATCGTAGTACAGGTGGAACTCGTGAGGATGCGGACGCAGCTTCACGGGGTTGACTTCGTTTTCGGTTTTGTAGCTGATCCACATGTCAATGACATCCTTGGTAAAGACGTCGCCTTTGAGCAGGAAGGCGTTGTCTTCGGCCAGGGCGGTCAGCGCTTCGTCCAGGGAACCCGGTGCGGACGGGATTTCAGCCAACTCTTCGGGTGGCAGGTCATAGATGTTCTTGTCCAGGGGGTCGCCCGGGTCGATCTTGTTCTGGATGCCGTCGATGACCGCCATCATGATGGCGGAAAAGGCCAGGTAGCCGTTGCAGGACGGATCGGGTGTGCGGAACTCGATGCGTTTGGCCTTGGGAGAGGCCGAGTACATGGGGATGCGGATGGCCGCGCTGCGGTTACGGCTGGAGTAGGCCAGGTTTACCGGCGCCTCAAACCCGGGAACCAGACGCTTGTAGGAATTGGTGGTGGGGTTGGTAAAGGCGCACAGGGCGCGGCAGTGCTTGAGGATGCCGCCCATGGCCCACAGGGCTTCCTGGGAGACGCCAGCGTACTTGTCCCCGGCAAACAAGGGTTTGCCCTCTTTCCAGATGCTCACGTGGGTGTGCATGCCGGTGCCGTTGTCGCCATACAGCGGTTTGGGCATGAAGGTAACGGTGTGGCCGGCTTGGTTGGCCACGTTTTTCAGTACATACTTGAACCACATGAGCTGATCGGCCATCTGCAACAGGGGCTTGAAGCGCATATCGATCTCGGCCTGACCCGCAGTGGCCACCTCATGGTGCTGGCACTCGACGTCAATGCCCAGGCTCTCAAGGGTCAGCAGCATGTCGGAACGAAGGTCCTGGAACTTATCTGACGGCGGTACGGGGAAGTAGCCTTCCTTATGGCGAGGCTTGTATCCCAGGTTGGGCTCTTCACACCGGCCCGTGTTCCAGGTACCCTCAACGGAATCAATGGCGTAGAAGGCGCCGTTTGTCTTACTCTCATAGCGGATGTCGTCAAAAATGAAAAATTCCGCCTCGGGGCCGATAAAGGCGGTATCGCCGATGCCGGTGCTTTTAAGATAGGCTTCGACCTTTTTGGCGATGTTTCGCGGATCACGGGTATAGGCTTCGCGGGTGATGGGATCGGCGATATTGCAGATGAGCACCAGGGTGGGCACCTTGAAGAATGGATCGATTTTTGCGGTGTCCGCATCCGGAATCACCAGCATGTCGCTGGCGTTAATGGGTTGCCATCCCCGGATGCTCGAGCCGTCAAAGCCGAAGCCGTCTTCGAAGCTTTCCACGGTCAGTTCCCCGATGGGGACAGTGAAGTGCTGCCACATACCCGGAAAATCCATGAAACGCAAATCTACAACCTTTACGCCGTTTTCTTTTGCCATGGCCAATACTTGATCTGGGGTCATAATTTCCTCCTGAAGATGTTGAATAGGTAAAAAAACGATATTAAAACAAGCAGATACAGTTAAATGGCATCTGTTCCGGTTTCACCGGTTCGCACCCGGATGACCTCTTCCACAGAGAACACGAAGATTTTTCCATCGCCGATTTTGCCGGTGTTGGCGGCCTTTTGGATGGCCTCGACCACCTGGGCGGAACGCTCCGAGTCCACGATAATCTCGATTTTAACCTTGGGGATAAAATCAACCACATACTCGGCGCCGCGATAGATCTCCTTGTGGCCTTTCTGGCGCCCATACCCCTTGACTTCCGAGATGGTCATTCCCTGGATGCCGATCTCGTTGAGGGCTTCTTTCACATCGTCCAGTTTGAAGGGTTTGACGATGGCCTCGATCTTTTTCATTTTTCAACCTCCTGTTGTTAATGGCCGAGAGAGCGATGGACGTCTCCCCGAATCTAAAAGCTTAAATCTCTGCGATTTCAAAGCCGCGTTCACCGTGAAGGGCGTTGTCCAGTCCCTGTATTTCATTGTCGCGTTCCACACGCAGGCCGCCGGTCAGCGCCTTGGTGACGGCGATCACAATCAATGTTCCCACAGCCGTGAATGCAGCGGTGGCGACAATGGAGACAATCTGGATCCACAGCTGGCCAGGGTTGCCGTAGAACAGGCCGGCTGCCCCTTCGGTGATGGCGGGGTTGGCGAAAAGGCCGGTAGCCAGGGCTCCCCAGATGCCGCACATGCCATGGACACCGAAAGCGTCCAGAGAATCATCGTAGCCGATCTTCTGTTTCAACACGGCAACGGAAAAGTAGCCCAGTGCCCCGGAGCCCAGGCCGATGATCAGTGCGGCTGGCAGATTGACAAACCCGGCGGCCGGCGTGATGGCCACCAGCCCGGCAACCACGCCGGAAGCGATACCCAATACCGTCGGCTTGCCGGTTACGGCCCATTCGCAGAACATCCACACCAGGGCCGCCGTGGCGGCGGAGGTGTTGGTCACCATGAAGGCCGATGCAGCCACCCCGTCGGCGGCCAATTGGCTGCCCGCGTTAAATCCGAACCAGCCGAACCACAACAGGGCCGCACCCAGGGCGGTGAGGGCGATGCTAGAGGGGAACATGGCTTCTTTGCCGTAGCCAATGCGCTTGCCCAGCACCAGCGAGAGAACCAGGCCCGCCACACCGGCGTTGATATGAACCACATTGCCGCCGGCAAAGTCAAGGGCGCCCATCGCTCCCATCCAGCCGCCGCCCCACACCCAATGGGCGATGGGGCAGTAGATGAAGGTGATCCACAGGATCGTGAAAACGATCCAGGAGGAAAATTTCATCCGGTCAACAATGGAGCCCAGTACCAGGGCCACGGTGATGCCGGCAAAGGTCATCTGGAACAGGGCGAACACATAGGTGGGAATGCTGCCGGACAGGCTGCCCACGCCGATGCCGTTCATGAAGAAATGGTCCAGGCCGCCGATGATGCCCCCCTGGCTGGAGCCGAAGGCCAGGGTATACCCCCACATCATCCAGATGACACTGGCCAGGCAGTAGGACACGAAGGTCATGGCCAGCGTGTTGAGCAGGTTCTTGTAGCGTGACATGCCGCCGTAAAACAGGGCCAGTCCCGCAGGAGTCATCATCATCACCAACGCCGTGGAGACGATCATCCATGCTGTGTTTCCCGTATCCAACACGTCTTCTGCAAATGCCGGGGTGGCGATCATTCCGAGTAACAAGGCCAGCCAAATGGATTTGAGTTTCATCAATCACTTTTCCTATCGTTTGGGTAATGCCCCTCGGGCAGTTCCAGCAGAGTAGACATCCGTAACGTCAGCGGTCAGCTGTGAATCGGATCCTCGCCCGGGAGAATATCCTTGATGGCCGCTTTGACGGCTGCCACCTGCTGCGGTGCATCCACCTTCTGTCCGTCAAAATCCCTCACGTAAAATACATCCACCACCTGATCCACCTTCGTGGCAATTTTGGCGACCCAGATGTCCAGGCCGCACTTGAAAAGGGCATCCGTCACCCGGAACAACAAACCCGGAAAGTCAAAAGTGACCACCTCGACAATCGTGAAAAAGCTGGAGGCCGTGTTGTCCACCGTGATCACTGTAGGCCGCTCCGCCGTGTACGGCCGGATCGAGGTGGCATCGTTCTTTTTTCGGAGCAGTTCCTTGCCCAGATCCAGTTGGCCCGCCAACGCCTCCTCAAGGTTCCGGCAGGCCCGTTTCCATCGCTCGTTTTCGAAAATCGGATCCGGCGGCGGGGTCACTTCAAAAACGTCCAGTGCGATGTTGTTGCGCCAGGTAAACACTTGCACATCGAGGATGTCGATATTGTTCAGGGTGAAGACGCCTGCAATCCTTGAAATGAGGCCGGGCCGGTCCTTGGCGCAAATGGTCACGGTGCGGGTATCCGCGCCCTGAGATTTTTCGATCTGCCAGACAAAAGGCCGGTCGCCGATCTCGGCGAAAAGCCGCAGGTGCTTAGGGATATTGCCAGCCTGTGTGTAGAGCATATACCGGGGAGACATAAAGTTGAGTATCGATTCAAGCCGATTCTCTTCGATGTCCGTGCCCATGGCCGCAATCACCGCCTGGCGCTTTTTTTCAACCGTTCTTACCGCCCACCCGCTCGCCAACTCGCCGTTTTCGAGGATGTTGAGCACCTTTAGAAACAGATTCCTGAGCAAAGACGAGGTCCAGTCGTTCCAGGCTTTGGGTCCGGTGGCCATGGAGTCGGCAACGGTGAGCAGGTAGAGCATCTTCAGCACTTCCACCTTTTTGATGACCCGCGCCATGGTGATGGCTGTCTCTTCGTCGTTGACGTCTCTTCGTGTGGCCGTCAGAACGAGCAGCAGATGATGCTCGACGAGAAAGGCAACCGTTTTGGCATCCACCGGGCCCGCGCCTTTCTCAAGGAGGATTTTTTCAACCAGGACGGCGCCGCGCTCGGAGTGGCCGCTTTTGGGCTCTCCCTTGCCGATGTCGTGGAGCAAGGCGGCCCACAACAGGACCTTCTTTTTTTTCAATTCTTTATATAAGTTGTGGGCGAGAGGGTCGGCCTCAGCTCCTGCATCCGTATCGAAGCCACGCAAAATTTTTACGGTGTAAAGCAGGTGCCTGGCTACCGGGTAAAGGTGATACTGGTCGAACTGGATCCGGTTGACCACCGATTTGAACTCAGGAATGAAGCGGACCAAAAAACCCGTGTACAGCATCTGGTTGAGCACCTCGAAGGCCCGGTGGGAGCGGATCAGGATCCGTTCGAACTGCTGAACCACGGTTGGATCGCGTCTGAACGCATCGTCTACCAGGTGCGAAAAATCTTTCACCAGCCTTTTGGCTTCGCTGTTCAGTGGTGCCCGCTGAGCGGCGCTCTCTGTAAAAATATCGATCAACAGGCGCGGATTGTTGAGAATCTTTTCCGGTGAAATGAAATTGAGCATTCCCCGATTGAATTTAAGTCCCTTGATCTGGGTGGTCTTCAGCCCTTTGTTCTTTCTTTTGAGACGCTTTTTCTGTTCCATCTCGTACAGGAACATTTCGTGCTGCTGCTTCACATACTCCATATGACCATGAAGTTCGCCCAACAGGTGCTCCACCGGCAGGTGGCCGTTGACCGCCTTTACACCCATCACTTCCGCCAGCTTTCGCTGCTGCTCCAGATGAATTTGATCGCACTTTCGATTCATCATCAGGTGAAACCGGTTTCTGACGTTCCAGATGAAGGCAAGGGCGTCGGACAGGCGTGTGAAATCATCATGGGAAAAATAGCCATAGTACTCGAGATCACGGCGTTGTTTGATGCCGGACTTGATCTTGGCGATCCACAGCATAGTGTGGTAGTCACGCAGTCCCCCCTGCCCCTCTTTGAAGTTGGGTTCCAGCAAGTAGGACGAGTCGCCGAAACGTCGGTGACGTTCCCGGTTGGTCTCCACCAGCCAGGAGATGATCGTGTCGGGTTTGAGATTGATGAATTTGGCACGGATCTGGTCCATTAACTTCATGAACAGCGGTGACATGCCGCAGATGAAACGGGCATCCAGGATTGAGGTCAGCACTTCGAAATCTTTGCGTGCCAGGGTGACGCACTCTTTGATGGAACGCGTGGCATGCCCCACATCAAGCCCCATGTCCCACAACGGGTAGACGATTTCACGCACCAGATCCTCGGCCACCCGGGGAACCTTCTTTTCGAACAGGAACAGCAGGTCCACGTCAGAGTAAACGCATTGCTCCGCCCGGCCGTACCCTCCTAAAGCCACCACCGCATAAGGGTTTTTGGCAATATCCATCTGGGGCCCCACGGTGCTTTTTTCGTAACGTTGACGAAAATAGTCGTCGATGAGCCGGGCATTGTCATCCAAAAAATCAGGCGCTTTTCCCGCCAGGAGTTTATCGATGAGCTGTGCCCGCCCATTTTTCAGGGCCAGGGAGACATCGGCGTAAAGGTTGTGGGGGGCCGTATTGGTCACATCCATATCCTTGATGATTTTATGACAGGGAATGAGTAGAGCAACCCGCGTGCCAGTTGGCATGGATCGTTATTAATCAAATGATAATGGTAGGTTAAAATTGCATGTCTGGATGCGCAAATTCACGGTAGCATTTCAAAAATGTAATAATAATTTCAAAAAAATTACAAAATTGGGATTGCAATAGTGAAAACGGAAATTTGCGCCAAATGGGCAATCCTAACCGAAAATGCACCTTGAAGCCGCGGGACCAGCCGCTTCAAGGTGCATTCAGGGGAGGAGCAGAGATTAACGGTCTTTCAAGACGATTTTGTAAGCGTTTCGATTAAGAAGATTGGGTTGCCGGGCTTGTGGACGCGGCATAGCTGGGCAACCCGGATGAGGGCGGCCCGGAAATGGATGAGATACCGCCGTGTGTGGAAACACCGAAGTCCGGATAGGCAATACCACCATGCTCGGCATAATCCAACCCTTCCAGTTCTTCTTCCGGAGAAACCCGCAGGCCGATGGTCTTGTCGATCAGTTTGAACATCACCAGGGCCGCAGGGAAGGTCCAGAGAAAACAGGCGGCGATACCCAATAGTTGTACCCCAATGATGCCGGCGGATGTCCCTTCGATGTTGAAGATGCCGGCGGCCAGGGTACCCCAAGCGCCGCAGACACCGTGAACGGAGACGGCTCCGACAGGATCGTCCACCTTGATTTTGTCAAAGAACATGACCGAAAAGACCACGATGATACCGGCGGCGGCCCCGATAATGATGGCACTGGAGGGCGACACATTGGCGCAGCCGGCGGTGATGCCCACCAGGCCGGCCAGGGCGCCGTTGAGGCTCATACCCACCTCTGGTTTGCCAAATTTCATCCAGGAGACGATCATGGCCAGGACGGCACCGGCAGCGGCGGCCAGGTTGGTGTTGACAAAAATCATGGCGATGCTGGTGTCCGCTGTTGTGGTCGATCCGGGGTTGAACCCGAACCACCCTAACCACAGGATGAACACGCCCAAAGCCGCCAGTGGGATGTTATGGCCCATGATCGGTTTGATTTTACCATCTTTGGTGTACTTGCCCAGACGGGGGCCGAGAACGATAGCGCCGGCCAGGGCTGCCCAACCGCCGACCGAATGAACCACCGTGGAGCCGGCAAAATCGATGAAGCCGAAACCCTCCAGCCAGCCGCTGCCATTGAGCAGGCTGCCCCAGGCCCAGGAACCGAATACGGGATAGATCAGGCCGGAAACGAAAATGGAATAAAGGATGTACCCGGTGAATTTGGTCCGCTCGGCCATGGCGCCGGAAACGATGGTGGCGGCAGTGGCGGCAAACACCACCTGAAACATCCAGAAGGCCAGCACCCATGGATCCCCGTCGGGTGTAAAGTCACTGAGGAAAAAGCCCGTTGTGCCGAACCAGCCGGTAGAGGTCGCACCGAACATGAGCCCGAAACCGATGGCCCAGAAGGCGATGGACCCAATGGAAAAATCCATGAGATTTTTCATCATGATGTTGATCGAATTCTTGGCCCGGGTGAAACCCGCCTCAACCATGGCAAAACCGGCCTGCATGAAAAACACCAGGGCGGCCGCCACCAGCGTCCACAAGTAGTTGGCGTGGGTCTGAACCAGATCAATGGCTTCCTTGTTGGTCAAAACGGTGGGCTCTGGATCGGCGGCCAAGGCAACGGGGGCAATCATCAAGGCAGCCAGTATCAGCAGGATAAATGCTTTCAATTTCATTTTTCTCTCCTTGTAAAGTATAAGTAGTAACCATGATAAGTTGCTGAAGATCTTAAATCGCATCCTTGCCAGACTCGCCGGTGCGGATGCGGTAGGCCCCTTCGATGGGCATGACGAAGATCTTGCCGTCTCCCACACTGCCGGTATTGGCTACCTCCGTGATGGTGGAAACCACTTTGTCCACCATGTTGGAATCCACAATCAGGTCAATTTTGACTTTGGGGATAAAGTCGGTCTGATATTCGGCCCCGCGATAGATTTCCTTGTGGCCGCGCTGACGCCCGAACCCTTTGACTTCGCTTACGGTCATGCCTGACACGCCGATGCGGTTCAAGGCGTCTTTCACATCATCCAGTTTGAAGGGCTTGATGATCGACTCGATTTTTTTCATTGATGACTTCTCCTGTTGAATTGATGAAGGTTGAGCGCTCCGGGCGATTGAGTGTTGTTTAAATGACGATTGAGCAATCGCTGTGCCATTAGTTCCGTATTGATTCATAAATAATTGTAATCATGTCTAAAATAACCATTTACCACCGGTGGTTGAGCCGGTTTCTAAAGGACATTTCTGCAATATTGCACAAATATAAAATACATTATTAGTAATTTATCGCATATAAAATACATTAATGTAATTATATAGTCATGGCTCTTCGATATGGTTTCGCGACAGCCGTATCAGGCGGGAGGACTATCAACAATCAGGAGGCGACCGCGTCCGGGATTCCGCTAATAGTCCGTTATGGAACACGAGGGACTTTATGGAAGGCCACAAAAATGTAAAATCGATATCAACTTTGGTGGAAACCGCTACGATACGGTTTGGGATCGTCACTCGTAGCCAGCGCCTGAACCGCGATAGCGACGGCATGCCCTGTCGCTCGTCGGAGCGAAGCAGAGATTCCGAGGACCGCTGCGGCGGGGTTGGTGCAAATTATGGCTTGAATTTTCTTCAGGATCTCCATAAGTTATTCTTCGCCACGCGTCAGCGCGCGGCGCACCCGTTTTATAAGCACCCATGAACCCGCCGCAGGAATAGGAGACAAGACAGATGACCGTTGCACGCAAGATCAACGACATCATGGCCAAATCGTCATGGATTCGCAAAATGTTCGAAGAAGGGGCAAGGCTCAAGGCCGAGCATGGTGCAGAAAAGGTGTTCGATTTCAGCCTGGGCAATCCGGTGCTTCCGCCGCCTGAAAAATTCAATGAGATTCTCAGGGACACAGTGGATTCGTGTGGGCTCGGCGACCACTGCTACATGCCCCAGGCCGGTTATCCCCAGGTGTGCGTCTCCATTGCCGATTATCTGACCAAGGAGCAGGGTGTTGCCATCAGCTGCGATGAAATCATCATGACCTGCGGGGCTGCCGGTGCACTCAATGTCATCTTCAAGGCCATTCTGGATCCGGGGGATGAAGTGTTGACGCCTTCACCGTGCTTTGTGGAATACCGGTTTTATGCGGACAATCATGGCGGCGTCCTGAAGATGGTGGGCACCCGGCCGGACTTCACCCTCGATCTCGAGGGGCTGGGTGAAGCCATCACGGACAAAACCAAAGTGGTGCTGATCAACTCACCCAACAACCCCACGGGTCAGATATACAGCAAGTCGAGTATGGATGCGTTGGGGAAACTGCTGGTTGAAAAGAGCAGGGATTTTGGCCACATCATCTACCTGGTCTCGGACGAGCCCTATCGCAAGATTGTCTTCGACGATGTACAGGTGCCGTCTATCTTTCAAAGTTATCCTGAAAGCATTATCGCCACATCCTATTCCAAGGACATCTCCATTCCCGGCGAACGCATCGGTTTTGCCGCGGTGAATCCCGCCGCCACCCATAAAAAGGAACTGATGGCCGGCATGGCACTGACCAACCGGATCCTGGGATTTGTCAATGCGCCGGCCCTGATGCAGCGAGTGGTTTCCTGCATGCAGGGGATGAGCGTTGACATCGGCGAGTACAAACGCAAAAGAGACCTGCTCTGCGACGGCCTTGCGGATGCCGGCTATGATTTCACCAGGCCACCGGGGGCGTTTTATCTTTTTCCACGGACGCCCGTTGCCGATGACGTGGCTTTTGTCAAGGACCTGCAGCAGGAGTTGATTCTGGTGGTTCCGGGCAGCGGTTTCGCAGGACCGGGGCATTTTCGCATCGCCTTTTGCGTTGATGACCGGACCATCGTCAATGCCATGCCGGGGTTTAGGAAAGTAATGCAAAAATACAAGTAGTATCCATCCAGAAACGGCATCTTGCGGCCCAGGCCGGCGTTCTCACATTTCCGCAATCCTCGACGTAGCGCTGCTACGCCTGCGGTTGCGCAAATGCTGCGGCCTTGGCCTGTACCGCAATCTACCATTTCTGAAAAGATACTGATAGATCATTGGAATCTTCCTGTTTAGGCAACACTTTTATTAAAGAGGGGCGCATTATGAAAATTTTAAAGATCGATCATTTGGGAATCGCGGTAAATAGTATCGACGATGGCAAGTCCTTCTGGTCAGGTGTACTGGGTCTGGATTTCGAAGGCGCTGAAACCGTCGCCGAGCAAAAGGTCACCACGGCTTTTTTCCCAGTGGGTGAAAGCGAAGTCGAATTGCTGGAATCCACCGCTCCGGACGGCCCGGTGGCTAAATATATCGAAAAGCGGGGGCAGGGCATTCAGCATGTGGCCTTTCGTGTTGAAAACATTGACGAGGCCCTGACCGAGTTGAAAGAAAAGGGCGTTCAACTCATAGATCAGCAGCCCAGAATCGGAGCCGGCGGTGCCAAGATCGCCTTTTTGCATCCCAAGGCCACCAACGGCGTGCTGGTGGAGCTGTGCCAGCGGGATTGATTTTATTATAGATTCGAAGGAGGGGCTTCCCACCGCTGCTTTTGCGATAGAGGCCGGAATTGCTTGCGGCGGGAGGCCGCTCCCACTTCCTTTTTTGCCAATCGGCCATCTCATCAAATTTTTTCCAGTCTGCCGCGCTGACGTTGTCAATTTTACGGCATTTTTCTTGCTACGTGTTTCTGTGCCGAATAGGTAACATGGCAGTGGTCATGCCAATTTTTCATTAATCCATTTTAACTAAACCGGTACATTTAATTAATTTGCCAGGAGCACCACCATGGAAAAAGAATCCCCCTCGCCCGCATTCGTGCACCCCATGCTTTCAAACTTGCCGCCGGACCGGGCCAAAAAAGGAAAGGTCGTGTCCGCTGAAGAGGCGGTTCGCATAATCCGGGACGGCGATACCATCGCCACCGGTGGCTTCGTGGGCATTGGCTTTCCCGAACAGATTGCCATCACCCTGGAGGCTTATTTTTTAGAACACAATCATCCCCGGGACCTCACGCTGGTTTATGCCGCCGGCCAGGGAGACGGCAAGGAGCGGGGTCTGAATCATTTTGGACATCTGGGCTTGGTCAAGCGAGTGGTCGGCGGCCACTGGGGGTTGGTTCCCAAACTTCAGCGGCTGGCGCTGGACAATAAAATCGAAGGGTACAACCTGCCCCAAGGCGTCATCTCGCACATGTACCGGGATATCGCCGCCCACAAGCCGCGAACCATCACCACGGTCGGCCTGGGTACGTTCGTTGATCCGCTCAACGGCGGCGGAAAAATTAACAACATCACCAGCGAAGACCTGGTTGAACGGATTCAGTTCGATGGCAACGACTACCTGGCCTACAAGACGTTTCCCATCAACGTGGCTATCCTGCGGGGCACCACCGCAGATACCGACGGCAACGTTACCATGGAAAAGGAAGCCCTGACCCTCGAAGCGCTGGCCATTGCAACGGCTGCCCGCAATTCCGGCGGCTTCGTCATCGTCCAGGTGGAACGGGTGGCCGGCAGGGGGACATTGAATGCCCGTCAGGTTAAGATTCCCGGAATCATGGTGGACTGCGTGGTAGTCTCGGAGCCCGAGCACCACTGGCAGACCTTCGGGACCCGGTATGACCCCTCCTTCAGCAGCGAAATCAAGGTGCCGATTCAATCCCTGCCGCCCATGGAGATGGGCGACCGCAAGATCATCGCACGGCGGGCGGCCTTCGAGCTGGTGCCCAACAGTGTGGTCAACCTGGGGATCGGCATGCCCGAAGGTATATCCAATGTGGCCAACGAGGAAAAGATTATTGAATATATGACCCTGACGGCAGAGCCGGGCGTCATTGGCGGGCTGCCGGCCGGCGGCCTCAATTTCGGTGCCGCCGTCAACACGGAGGCCCTCATCGATCAGCCTTCCCAATTCGATTTTTACGACGGCGGCGGGCTGGACCTGGCCTTTCTCGGCCTGGCCCAGGCCGACGAAGCCGGCAATCTCAATGTAAGCAAGTTCGGACCCAAACTGGCCGGTGCCGGCGGCTTCATCAACATCAGCCAATCCGCCAAGCAAGTCGTCTTCGTCGGGACCTTTACCGCCGGCGGCCTGCAGGTTTCGGTCCGGGACGGCAATTTGGTCATCGACCGGGAAGGCAAGGTGAAAAAGTTCGTTAAGCAGGTGGAGCATGTCACCTTTTCCGGTGCCTATGCCGTATCCAAAAACCAACCCGTGCGTTATGTCACCGAACGATGCGTCTTCCAGCTGACACCTGAGGGGATGGAACTGATCGAAGTTGCTCCGGGGGTTGACATAGAAGCGGACATCCTGACCCACATGGATTTCAAACCGATAATCAAGGGCACGCCGGCGCTCATGGACGAACGAATTTTCAATCCCGGCCCTATGGGTTTAAAGGAGGACCTGTTCGCCGTTTCTCTGGAAAAACGCCTGGTCTACGATTACCGTGAAAACCTGTTTTTCGTCAATTTCGAAGGATACGCGATTCGCAGCGTCGGGGACATCGAGGGCGTCCGGGCCGCTGTCGAAAAAATCCTGGATACGGTGGGTCACCGTGTCTATGCGGTGGTCAACTATGACAATTTCAGCATTTTGCCGGAATTGGTGGGACCTTACACCGATATGGTCAAGGATCTGGTGAACCGCTACTACACCGGCGTCACCCGCTACACCACCAGCGCCTTCCTGCGCATGAAAATCGGTGATGCGCTAAAAGAGCGCAAGATGGCGCCCCACATCTATGAAAGCAGGGAAGAAGCGAAGCGTGCCCTTAAGGGGGAGGGGAACCCACCGGACGATTGATTAGGCAGCGTGTATCTATTTTGATACATTCATCCCACTCCGCCCAGCGGTAGCCCGTGTTTTTTCATTTTCTTGTAAAGCAGGGTCCGATGGATACCCAGCAGTGAAGCTGCCTGGGCCTTGTTGTTGGCGGTTTTTTTCAGAGCGGCGACAATTGCCGATTTTTCCGCATCGGCCTGAACCTCTCGAATGGGAGCAACGTCCACAAATTCGGGCTTTGCCGGATGCCTTTGCAAGGGCGGGGGCAAATCGGTCAGTTTGATCACATCCCCATTCATGGTGGACAGGGCGCGGTCCAGCATATTGGACAGTTCGCGAACATTTCCCTGCCAGGAATGGGTCAACAATGCATTGATCGCCTCCGGGCTGAGCCGTATTTCGTCTGCCGTGGTGGCCGGGTTGGCCTGCCGGAGCAGGTGCCGGGCAATGGGAATAATGTCTTCCGTCCGCTTTTTCAGTGGCGGGATATTCAATGAAATGACATTGATCCGATAATACAGATCCTTGCGGAATCGCCCGTTTTCAATCAGTCGTTCCAGGTTCTGATTGGTGGCGGCAATCAGCCTGAAATCGGATTGAATCACCGTGTTTCCGCCAAGCCGTTCAAACATCTTTTCTTCCAGGACCCGCAATAATTTGGGCTGCATTTCCAAAGGCAGGTCACCGATTTCGTCCAGGAATATGGTTCCTCGGTGGGCCAGTTCAAATTTGCCGGGTTTGCCTGCCGACCGGGCGCCGGTGAATGCACCGCGGTCGTAGCCGAAAAGTTCGGACTCCAGCAGGTCCTTTGGAATGGCCGCGCAGTTGATCTGGACAAAGGGATGAATCCCCCTTGAACTGGCGTGGTGTATGCTTTGGGCAAAAAGCTCTTTGCCGGTTCCGCTTTCACCCACGATCAGCACCGGGTAAGTGTTGGCAGCAGCCACCAGCGCCTGCTGTTTCAGTTCGGCGGTTGCGCGGCTGTTGCCGATGATGCTGTCCAGCGTGTATCGGGTGGAGCGCAGCGTCATCAGCTCCTTTTTGTATCGTTTGACCTGAGACTCGAGATGACGCAATTTTTTTGCCAGTTTGACCACTTCGCCAACATCCTGAAACATCACCAGGCCGAACACCGCGATGACGCATCCTTCTTTTCGAATGGGAATTCGGTGCACTACGATATTCTGGCCGCGAATGGTCTGGGTATGGTTGATTTCAGGCTTGCCTGTCCGGGCCACGATGTGCATTCGGCTGTTTTCCACGACTTCCGTGCAGTGTTTTCCGATGCTTTCTTTGGCATCGAGGCCAAGAAACTGCGCATAGGGCTTATTTAGATGGGTCACCAGGCCATTGGCATCCGTTACCATGGCACCGTTGTAAATGCTGTCGAATATCAGTTGAAACAGTTCAAGCTGGTCAGTTAACCGATTAATATCGACTTGTTGGGCGTATCCTTGGTTTTCAGCCACGCAAGTATAATCCTTTGCCGCCTATATTGAAATAAATCTGCCGGCGAGCGAATAGTGTCTCAATTTTGATTCATGTATCTATGTTAATACACTGAGATCAAGGCTATGTCGAGCCAAAATAAGGGCAGAGATCCCTTGGACAGGATGTTAACCCTTCGATATCAAGCATATAACCACTTTAATGACCTGATCTTTTTTAATTGGTCCTGTAATTGCAGATTCCAAAGCGATCAAAAGGTACGCATTTTGATTGGTACCGCCATTTTCGAACCGGTCCATGGATGTCGGGCCTTTTTTCCTTGCGGAAAGAACGCTTTCCATCGACGTGTCGTGGAGACAGCGGACAACACCCGCAATAATCGAATCATAAAAAAACAATTGAAGCGATTGATTTTGATTCGATGGTGGCTGCCGCCAAGGGCGTTGGCCCTTCATCGAGTTGGATTGGAACGGTTTTATGATTCGCTGCCGGTCGATGACGGGTAATCATCCGGCCCAATCATTAAAAAACCTGTCTGAAGTGAAGTGATTGGGGACCGACGATCTTTTTTTAACTGAACATCATTCATCCTTTGTATCCCAAAATTATTCTTGACAGGGTCCGGTGGATAGAATATCCAAACCTATTATTGGTAAGACCAATCATTCATCAAACATAATACCTATAGTCATAACTACTTGAAAAGCCATGAAAGGAGGTGAGTCCGAGAGCCTGATCGGCTTTATGGCCGAAATACCTGTCTATGCGTTTAGGCGCTTATAACCCATTTCGAACCAGAGGGAGGAAAACCGTCATGAAAAAAGCGTTTATCAGTGTGCTCTGCATCACCCTGGCTCTTTGCTTTCTTACCACCACCTCATTTGCGGCCGAAAAACGCGAAAAATTCGGCGTCGATAAAAGGTCCGACATCGCCAAACGGGTCAGCTTCAAACCCTCCACTGAAAAAATCCGCTGGAAAATGGTCATGCCCTGGAGCAAAGGCCTCCTGTTCTATGATATTGCCGCCCATTTCTGCGACAGCGTTCGCCTGGCATCCGCCGGTCGCCTGGACATCAAGCCGTTTTCCGCAGGCGAACTGGTTCCGGCAATGCAGACCCTCGACGCCGTGACCCAGGGCTCAGCACAGGCCGGTCATGACTGGCCCGGCTATTGGAAAGGCAAAAATGAAGCCTTCGTAGCCTTTGCGTCGGTGCCCTTCGGACTTGATGCCGAAGGCTACAACATCTGGCTCTATGAAAAAGGCGGTCTGGAAATGATGCAGGAACTTTATGGCCGCTACAATGTGTATGCCCTGCCTGGCGGCCAGTGCGGCCAGGAGATGGGCCTGTTCTCCAACAAACGCGCCACAAAGATGGAAGACTTCAAGGGGCTGCGGGTACGTACCCCGGGCTGGTACATGGACATCATGAACATTCTCGGTTCCTCCGTCAGCCCCCTGCCCGGCGGTGAAGTATACCTGGCCCTGGAACGTGGGGTGATCGATGCCGCCGAGTTTTCCTCACCTGCCATCAACTACCCCATGGGCTTCGATGAAATCACTAAATACGCCATCCAGCCCGGGGTGCATCAACCGGGTATCCAGTGCGCCCTGTTCTTCAACAAGGATGCTTACGACAAGCTGCCTGACGATCTGAAATGGATCATCGACATCGCCGCCCGCGAAACCCAATTGTGGGCCTACAACTGGGTCAACGCCCTGAATGCCGAGGCCATCCGCCGCTTCAAGGAAAAGATCGAGATCGTCATGATGGACAAGGAGACCATCATCGAGTTCCGCAAAACCACCAAGAAGTACATTGATGACCTGAAAGCCAAAGACCCCGATGTGAAGAAGGTGATGGACTCCCAGGAAGAGTTCCTGGAATCCTTTGCCGACTGGCGCTCTGCTCGTTCCGGAGTTGCCGCTTGGCCCTATGAGACCTTCATCAACGGACGCACCACTGAATAATCCGGTTTCACCGGGGAAGGTATGACGGGTGGTGGGACGGCCATTGCCGCTGTTCCATCACCTTTGCCACCCGGATAGGTAGGAGAAAAATTCAAGATGCTGAATTCCACAATTAACGCCATTGATTTTCTGATCGAGAAACAGGGGAGGCTCAGTTCGTTCCTGATCTATCCCCTGCTGCTCATCGTGATTTTTGAAGTTATCATGCGTTACGCCTTCAACGCCCCCACCAGTTGGGGCTTCGAAGCCACCAGTTTCGCCTACGGGCTGCACTTTATGCTGGGACTGTCATATATGGAAAGGCATTCCGGGCACGTCCGGGTGGACATTCTGGCTTCCCGGCTGTCGCCAAAAGTCCAATCTTATTTAGGGCTGCTGACCTATCTGGTGATTTTCGTGCCCGTCTATACCCTGATGACCGTGTCGGCCTTCAAGTATGCCTATGTTTCGACCGTGGCCAGGGAACTCAACTCCACCAGCTGGGCACCGCCGATCTGGCCGATAAAAATTTTCATGGCCCTGAGTTTTTTCTTCCTTTTGGTACAGGGGCTGTCGACATTACTCAAACACCTGCGGACGCTCACCGGCGGGCAGCCGACCTAAGCGCATGCTTTTTTGGATCGAGGTAAATTCATGAATATCGAATTAATGACCATCGTCATGTTTCTCACCCTGATTGTGGTGATCGCCAGCGGTCTGCCCCTGGCTTTCTGTCTGGCCGGCGTCGCCGCGTTGTTCGGGCTGATCGATAACGGATTCAATGTGTTGGCGCTCTTCGACATGTTCGCCAACAACATCTGGGGGCTGATGGACAACTACGTGCTGGTCGCCATTCCTTTGTTCATTCTGATGGCCCAGCTCCTTGATCGGTCCAAAGTCGCCGAAGCGCTCTTCGAGGCCCTTTACATCGTTCTGGGAAGCGTCAAGGGCGGTTTGGGGCTGGCCGTCGTGGTGGTCTGCACGGTTTTTGCCGCTACCACCGGTATCATCGGCGCTTCCGTCGTGGCCATGGGGCTGCTGGCGACTCCCGCGCTGATGAGCAAAGGATACCAGAAAGAGCTGTCCGCCGGCATCATCTGTTCGGCAGGCACCCTGGGGATACTCATCCCACCGAGTATTATGCTGGTCATCTACGGCGGACTCACCGGCATGAAGGAGACCTCGGTGGGCAATCTGTTTGCAGGGGCCATCCTGCCCGGGTTGATCCTGGCGAGCTTGTATTTCATCTACATTTTTATTCGGTGCAACATCAATCCCCAACTGGGTCCTCCTATCTCCAAGGAAGAAGCCGGCAAATGGAGTGTTGCGCAGAAATGGGGCATGACCCTCAAATCGCTCATTCCACCGTTGGCCCTGATCCTGGCGGTCATGGGAACCATTCTGGCCGGCATTGCCACGCCCACCGAAGCGGCTGGACTGGGCGCCCTCGGCGCTTTGCTGCTGGCGCTGTTCAACCGCAAGTTGAACTGGCCCGTTTTACGGGATTCGGCCTTCGCCACGATGAAAACCACAGCCATGGTCATGATGCTTTTCACCGGCGGCACATTTTTCAGCACGGTTTTTCTGGGCATGGGCGGCGGTGACGTGGTGGCCGACCTGATGATCGGCAGCGGTCTGAACCGCTGGATCGTGTTGGCGATCATGATGTTTATCGTATTCATGATGGGTATGTTCATCGACTGGGCAGCCATCTTGCTGATAACCGTGCCGGTCTTCATGCCCATTGCCATGGAACTCGGCTTCGATCCCCTGTGGTTCAGCCTGCTCATGTGCATTAACCTTCAGACTTCATTCGTTACCCCTCCTTTCGGCTATGCGCTGTTTTACTTTGCAGGGGTGGCGCCTCCTGAATACACCATGATGCATATTTACAGGGGTATTATACCCTTTGTGATCCTGCAGCTCATCGGCCTGATCATCATGGTGGTTTTCCCAGGGTTGATCACCTGGCTGCCGTCGATCTTTTTTGGAGGCTGACGCAACTCTATCCTGCCTGCAGGGACCTAAGAGGGGGATGCACAGCAAAAGCGTTACATTGTTTTGATACTTGCCCCTACGCTGCATGCAGCGTAGGGCATGACCATCACCGAGGTATCCCGGAAAGTGAGGCCCATGAAGACCCACAACGAATCCGAACTGCCTGATACGGTCTATTTTTTCGGCACCTGCCTCATGGATGCCGTCTATCCCGATGCCGGGATGGCGGCCATCCGGATGCTCGAGTCCCTGGGCGTCAAGGTGGTCTTTCCCCAAGGCCAGTCCTGCTGCGGCCAACCGGCGTATAATTCCGGTTTTTCACATGAAGCCAGGGCCGTCGCCCGCAAGCAGATTCGCGTGTTTTCCAAACCATATCCCATCATCGTGCCTTCCGGATCCTGTGCCGGTATGATGAAGCACCACTACCCGGACTTGTTCGCCGGTACACCCGATGAAGACGCTGCGCGCCGTTTTTCCGGACGGGTTTATGAATGGTCCGAGTACCTGATTTCGGTGCTGGCCGTGGAGCTCGAAGACCGGGGGGAACCGCTGACGATCACCTGGCACAGCTCCTGTCACGCCCTGCGCGAAATGAATGTGGTCCGGTATTCCAAGGCCTTGATCCGGCAGTTGAAAAACGTGACCCTGGTGGAGCTGGAACGCGAGACGGAGTGCTGCGGGTTCGGCGGCACCTTTGCCGTCAAGCAGCCTGCCATATCGGCCGCCATGGTCAGGGACAAGGTGGACGATATCCGTCGGACCGGTGCTACGACGCTGGTGGCCGGCGACTGCGGGTGCCTGATGAACATCACCGGCGCCATGGAACACGCCGGTGTGGCAATTGCCGGCAAACACCTGGCCGAATTCCTCTGGGAGAGAACCCATGGACAATAAGTCGACGTTCGACTTCGAGCACAACATTACCGACGCCCTGGACGACGGTCAGCTCCGCAAAAACCTGCGCAAGGCGATGGATATCCTGGTCGACAAGCGCCGTGCGGTTTTTCCGGACACCGCCTACCTCGAACAACTGCGCTCGGCCGGCAATGCCATCAAGCGCCGCGCACTGAAACAGCTGCCCCGTCTGCTGGAGCAGCTCGAAGCCAACTGCACCAAAAACGGCATTCAGGTGCACTGGGCCGAAGACACGGCCCAGGCCAACGGCATCGTACTCGACATCCTGCATCACCACGATGCCCACAACATCGTCAAGGGCAAGTCAATGGTCTCCGAGGAGATGCACCTGAACCATTTTCTCGAAGCACACGACATAGAAGCCATCGAGACCGACCTGGGCGAGTTCATCATCCAGCTCAACCACGAAACCCCATCGCACATCATCGTACCGGCCATCCACAAGAACAAGGATGAAGTGGCCGCCATTTTCCATGAAAAAATTCCGGATACCCCGTATACGGAAGACGTGGAGGAGCTGACCGCCATTGCCAGGCGGGTGCTGCGCAAGCGCTTCGCTGCAGCCACGGTCGGGCTGTCCGGCGTCAATTTCGCCATCGCCGAAACCGGGACCCTGCTGCTGGTGGAAAACGAGGGCAACGGCCGCATGTGTACCACCGCACCCGACGTGCACGTGGCGGTGATGGGCCTGGAAAAGGTTATCGAAAAGCTTTCCGACGTGCCGCCCCTGTTACGGCTGCTGACCGGATCGGCCACCGGGCAGACGATCACCACCTATGTCAACATGATCACCTCGCCCCGCCGTTCCGGAGAAAAGGACGGTCCCAGAGAAGTCCACCTGGTCATCCTGGACAACGGCCGCTCGCGCATGCTGGCCGATCCGGAGTTCCGTCAAACGTTACTTTGCATCCGCTGCGGTACCTGCCTGAATCATTGCCCCGTTTACGTTCGCATCGGCGGTCATGCATACGGGCACGTCTATCCGGGGCCCATCGGCAAGATCCTGACCCCACAGATGGAGGGGCTCGAACGCGCCGGGGTGCTGGCCACGGCTTCCAGTCTTTGTGGGGCATGCGGAGAGGTCTGCCCGGTGCAGATCCCCATTCCGGCGTTAATCCGCCGCCTGCGCAACGAGAGCTACGACCAGGATGGCAGCGCCGTCGTTGAAGGCGGGGGTTACAAAAAGAACCTGGCTGAAACGCTGGTGTGGAAAGGTTGGGAATTGGCCAACCGTTCACCCGTGCTCAATGAAATAGGCACCCGATTAGCCGGGACGATGGGGAAGCGCATGCCCAACGTCGGCCCGCTTAAAAAATGGACACGGGTTCGCACGTCTCCTAAAGTGGCCCGTGCCAGCCTTCACGAATGCGCTCGCAACGAAGGGGTGAAAGATGAGTAGCCACCAGAATGCCCGTGAACGGATATTGGCCCGCCTGCATGCCTCCGGTACGGAGCGGACGACGGTTCAGGAGGTGCCGCTGCCGCCGGAATTGTCTCTCGATCGAGAGGCGAAGATTGAACGCCTGGCGGCGATGATGACAGCCATGCGCACTGACGTCCACATCGTTGACACCCACAGCTGGAGCGACAGGCTCAAAGAACTGGCCCGGGATAAGGGTTGGAGGCGGCTCCTGTATGGTGCAGGGGGACCGATCGGCTCGAAAATTGCGAGCACATGGGAATCCGATACCGCGGGACTGCCGGAATTGGTGGACTACGCCGGACCGGTGGAGTCTTTCAAAGCGGATCTCTTTCAGATCGATGCCGGGATTACGAGTGTCCGCGCAGGGGTGGCCGAGACCGGTGCCTTGGTCCTTTGGCCCACCGTGCACGAGCCGCGACTGATGTCCCTTGTGCCGCCGGTCCACGTGGCGGTGCTCGATGCCGACACGATATACAACTCGATGGCAGAGATGATGGCCGTTGAACGATGGGCCGACGGCATGCCCACCAACGCCCTGTTGATATCCGGTCCGTCCAAAACCGCCGACATCGAATTTACTTTGGTGTTCGGGGTCCACGGCCCCAAAGAATTGGTACTACTGATTCGGAAGTAAAAGGTAATTTGTCATGATCGCTGATTCGCTTGTCCGTCAATTTAAAACCGTCGTGGGTGACGATAACGCGTGGACCGATGCCACCGATCTGCACACTTACTCCTACGATGCCGCCGTCGTCGATTCGGTCCAGCCCGGGCTGATCGTTCGCCCAACCACCATCGAGTCCCTGGGAAAGACGGTGCGTCTGTGCAATGACAACGGCTTGCCCCTGACTGTCCGGGGCGCCGGCACCAACCTGAGCGGCGGTACCGTACCCCTTCCCGGCGGGGTGGTCATCGTGACCAACGGCATGAAATCCATTCTGGAGATCAACGAGGCGGATATGTATGCCGTGGTCCAGCCCGGTGTGGTCACAGCCAAGCTGGCTGCCGCCGTGGAAGCCAAAGGCCTGTTCTATCCGCCCGATCCCGGCAGCCAGGCCGTCTCGACGATCGGCGGCAACGTGGCTGAAAACGCCGGCGGCTTGCGTGGCCTGAAATACGGCGTTACCCGGGATTACGTGATGGGGATGAGCTTCTTCGATGTGGAGGGCAACCTGGTCAAATCAGGATCCCGGACGGTCAAGTGCGCCACCGGGTACAACCTCACCGGGCTGATGGTCGGCTCCGAAGGCACACTAGGCGTGTTTGCCGAAATCATCCTCAAACTGATCCCGCTGCCTGTCCATCGCAAGGCCATGATGGCCGTTTTCGAATCTCTGGAACGGGCCTCCGAAACCGTAGCCGCTATTATTGCCGATCGGATCGTTCCGGCCACCCTGGAGTTTCTCGATAATTTCACCATCCGGGCTGTGGAAGATTTCAGCCAGGCCGGTCTGCCCAGGGACGCCGCTGCCATGCTGCTGGTGGAACTGGACGGCCATGCGGCCCAGGTGGAAGAAGACGCCGCCCGGGTCGAGGCCCTTTGCCGGACCATGGGGGCGACATCGGTGCGCGTGGCCCAGGATGCGGCTGAACGGGACCGGGTTTGGGCTGCCCGCCGCGCGGCCCTTTCCGCCCTGGCCCAACTCAAACCGACCCTGGTGCTGGAAGACGCCACGGTGCCCCGCAGCCGCCTGCCGGAGATGGTCGTCGCCATTCAGGAGATCGCCAAACGGTATGATCTGACCATCGGGACCTTCGGCCACGCCGGCGACGGCAACCTGCATCCCACGATCTTGACCGACAAGCGCGACCATGCCGAGTGGGAGCGGGTTGAGAAGGCCATCGACGACATCTTCGATGAGGCGCTGAAAATGGGGGGCACGCTTTCCGGCGAACACGGTACCGGCCTGGCCAAATGCCGCTACCTGGAAAAAGAGACCAGTGCCGGCACCATTCTTTTTTCCTCACGGGTCAAACGGGCACTGGACCCGAAAAACATCCTCAATCCCGGCAAAATCATCGCCGGTAAGGCATAGCACTATGGCATCGATGGACGCACTCGCCCGCCTCATGCGGGACCTGGAAGAGCAGCTGGTCGTATGCATGCGTTGCGGCATGTGCCAGTCCGTTTGCCCGGTCTTCGATCAGACCGGACGAGAGGCCGACGTGGCCCGGGGCAAGCTGGCCCTGCTCAACGGCTTGATGGAACAGATGTTCGACGACCCCGAAGGGGTTTACCAGCGGCTGAACAAATGCCTGCTGTGCGGATCATGCGCGGCCAACTGCCCCAGCGGGGTGAGTGTGCAGGAGATCTTTCTCAAGGCCCGGGCCATTCTCACCGGATATATGGGCTTGTCGCCGGCCAAGCGGCTGATTCTGAAAGGCATGCTGGCCAACCCGACGCTTTTCGATCGATTGACCGAGTGGGGGGCCCGGTTTCAGAAAATTTTTACCCGTCCGGTCAACGACATCGTCGGGACCTCCTGCGCCCGGGTGATGTCGCCCCTGATCCAGGACCGCCATTTCCGGACGCTGGCTCCGGTGCCCTTCCACCGTCAGGTGGCCGCCATCGATCGCCCGGCGGGAAAGTCGGGGCTCAAGGTGGCGGTTTTCACCGGGTGCCTCATCGACAAGATGTTTCCCGCCATTGCCCGCAGCGCCATCAAGGTCCTGGACCATATGGGCGTCGGGATCTTTTTGCCCGCAAACCAGGGATGCTGCGGTATCCCGGCCCTGTCCAGCGGTGATCTTTCCACCTTTCAGAAACTGCTGAGCCATAGCCTGGAACGATTCAAAAAGGGTCGCTTCGACTTTCTGGTCACCGCCTGTGCCACCTGCACCTCCACCATCCATGAGATCTGGCCGAAGATGGCGGACGAGAGTAACCGCGACGCGGCGACTCAACTGGCCCGGCGGACCATGGACATCAATCAGTTCCTGGTCAAGGAGGCCCATCTTCAGCCGTTGACCAACTCAACCGGCAGCGACCGTACCGTTACCTACCACGACCCGTGCCATTTGAAGAAAAGCCTGAAGGTGTTCATCGAACCCCGTACCGTGATCAAGGCCGCCCCTGGGTGCAAGCTGACGGAGATGGCCGAATCCGACTGGTGCTGCGGTATGGGCGGGAGTTTCAACCTGCAGTATTACGATATTTCAAAGGGTATCGGGATGAAAAAGGCGGCTCAGATTAAAGATACCGGCGCCAACGTGCTGGCCACGGGATGTCCGGCCTGCATGATCCAAATCTCCGACATGCTCTCCCAGGCCGATGCGAAAGTCACCGTGCGGCATCCCATCGAATTGCTGGCAGAAGCCCTGGACCCATGAAGATACAGCTCAAACCCATCAGCCCCAAGCGCATTTCCGATCAGGTGTTCGACCAACTGCGGGAGATGATTTTTCGCGGGGACTACCAGCCCGGCCAGCAGATCATGACCGAGCGGGAACTCGCCGAAGCCCTGAATGTCAGCCGCAATTCCGTGCGCGAAGCCATCAACAAGCTGGTCACCCTGCGCTTTTTGGAACAGCGCCAGGGCCAGGGCACCTTCGTGCGTTCAATCGATGAGGCCGTGAAAATTCCGCTGGCCACGGTGATGGAGACCCAGGATGCCAGCCTCATCGACCTGCTGGAAATGCGCATGGGCATCGAGTGCACGGCTGCTTCGCTGGCGGCCCAGCGGGCCAACGCGGCGGATCTGGATGCCATCGAGAAAGCCATCTGCGAGATGGAAACCGATACCCGTGCCGGCGGACTGGGCACCGATGGGGATCTTTCCTTCCACATGGCCATCGCCTGGGCAACCAAAAATCCCCTGCAGATCTACATCATGAAGAATGTCTCGGACTTCCTGCACCTGGGCATCCGGGAAAACCTGCTGCACCTTTACGAAGATCCGGATAACGTCGCGGAGATCCTTCGGCAGCACAAGGCCATCTATCAGGCCATCCGCAGCGGTGACGCCGAAGCTGCTTACCGGACCATGAATAACCACATCAATTATGTGATCCGCTTTTTCCGTAACCGGCTGTGACCGGTTGACCCCCTCGCCCATCGGTTCCCGCCTCACATTCATTGGCCCCACACGATCCCCCTGAAGGAAATTTAGCCGCCGGCCAGGTAAGGCATCCGTTGGCGGTTGAATCGAGCCCGCGTGCGTCTATCCCACGGCTGGGCCAGGAATCCGCCAGCGGAGCGGAATTCAAGCCCTGGCCTTGGCTGCAATTGTTTTGTATAAGGTCAAATGATCAACACCAGATAAAGGCATCACAGTCAGTCGGTTAACACGCTACAGGAGGGACGAACGATGGGTGAAATAGAAAAATTCCAACAGGAACGGCAGGCGCTCAACGAACTGGTCATGAAATATGCCGGGCTGGGCACCAAGCGGTACTACAGCCTCGACTCGCAGGCTTACCGCGAAGGGGTGCTGCCGGCCAAGACCAAAGAGCTGCTGGGCCTGGTGGCCAGCTTTGTGCTGCGCTGCGACGACTGCATCACCTACCATGTGATCCGCTGCCATGAAGAGGGCGTCTCCAGTGAAGAGCTGGAGGAAGCGCTGTTCATCGGCCTGATCGTGGGGGGGACGATTACCATTCCCCACCAGCGCCGGGCCATGAGGGCCTGGGATGAATTGAAAAACAAGCCGTCCCAATAATGGATCGCCAGTCTTTCTGAGCCATAATGGGCCGTAGCCGTTCCGGATGGTCTCTTCGTTTTGAACCATTTGAAGAAAGGCGTCCCCGACCTGGGTGCGAACCCGCCACAAGGGGTGTTTCGGGTTCAAGGCAGATCGGGCGCCCTTTAATCCAAGGCGTTGCCAAGCAGCCATATCCGATTAGCCGGGCGAGTCAACTGCAGTGAAAGGATTTAGCCCGTCGAATCTTCAGGCATCCAGGCTTGGTTTGTCGTCTCTTGTCATGTCTGTGAATTCAGGACCACCATTGACGTTTAAAAAAATAAGTAAAATAACATTTTTCTATCGGCCTTGGCACCGATATCGTTAATTGCAATTTGATTTCCGCAACGATGGCGATTAACTTCAACGCGAATTCAATCCAACGCAATCTTAGACCATTCATCTATTCCGTGCCCCTTGAGAAAGGATAGGTGTGAAAGCCGGTTGTCTTGCATTGATCCGCAAATGACGGTATTGGATATTCTGACCCGCCACCGGAAAACCGAGGCGGTTTTCAAGGCCTGGGACCGCCGGGCAGGCGATTGCATCTGTTGCCAGGCATTGTTCGACACGGTGCATCAGGTGGCCGACAGATACGGACTGAATCTGGAGACGTTGATGGAAGAGCTCCATGCCGCCGTCAACCGAACCGATGTTACTTACAGGAAATGAAAACACCCATTTTCCGATCTACCCTCTAAGCGGGAGAAACAAAATGGCTGAGAACAACCCAACCTTGAAGCCGCTACGCTTGACCGAGACGGTCAGAGGGGCCGGCTGAGCGTCCAAACTGCCTCCAGGGGACCTGGAAAAGGCGTTGTGTGGGCTGGATTTTCCAACCGACCCGAATGTGCTGGTTGGCCTTTCCCGGACGGATGATGCCGGGGTTTACCGGGTGTCCGACGATCTGGCCTTGATTCAGACCGTGGATTTTTTCACGCCAGTGGTGGACGATCCATACTGGTTCGGTCAGATTGCCGCGGCCAATGCCCTGAGCGATGTCTACGCCATGGGCGGGGAGCCCAAAACAGCCCTGAATTTGGTGGGATTCCCCCTTAAGCGAATGGACCTTTCCATACTGAGAGAAGTGATCCAGGGAGGCATCGACAAGATCAGGGAAGCGGGTGTGGTGCTGCTGGGCGGTCATAGCGTGGAGGATGAAGAATTCAAATACGGACTTTCCGTGACCGGCTTCATCCATCCGAACCGGATTCTCACCAAACAGGGTCTTCATGTAGGCGACCAGCTGGTGCTCACCAAGCCTTTGGGTACGGGTATCGTCAACACGGCCATCAAAGGCAATCTGGCCTCGGGGGAGATCACCCGTAAGGTGACCGCCATCATGGCAGCCCTGAACCGGACTGCCGCCACGGTGATGAGGGAATACCCGGTTCACGCCTGTACGGATATTACCGGCTTCGGGCTCATCGGTCATCTGGCCGAAATGATGCAGGGAGCCGGCGTGGGATTGAAGATCGTCCTGGAAAAACTGCCCATCATCGATGTGGCGCTCGGGTTTGCAGCCATGGGCATGGTCCCCGGCGGTACTCACAAGAATCGCAGTTTTCGCGCTCAGATGGTGGATATGGACGAGGGCGTGGATCCGGCTATGCAGGATATCATCTACGACCCCCAGACCTCCGGAGGCCTGTGCATTGCCGTTGCACCGACATCGGCAGAAGGGTTGGTGGACCATCTTCAAAGCGAAGGTGTGGAGCATGCGGCTATCATCGGTGAGGTGGTGGACTACCCGGCAGGAATCATCCAGGTCGTTTAGGGCGTGCATCAACTTTCAGTGTCAACCGGCTTTCTGTGCATCGACATCAAGGATCGATTGTCGAATCGGCGCCTTGATGATTATTCGGGTTGCCGGTATTATTTCTGACTGACGGTTGACGGTACACATAACGTGAACCCATTGGTATCGTGAGGATGGCGAATTGAACAAGATCGACGCAAGAGGATTGTCCTGCCCGGCACCGGTGCTGGAAACCAAGGCCGCCGTGGAGAGTATGCACCCCCATCGCATCGATGTAATCGTGGATAATGAACCGGCGAGACAGAATGTGGTCCGTTTTCTGGAATCGCAGGGCTACCGAACCCGCGTCGAGCAAGAGGGTGAGTCTTACACGGTTATCGGCACTGGCGACAGGGAGGTTCCTGAACCAAAGCCGGCTGAAACAGCGCCGACAAGTGCTGGAAAAAAGATCATGGTGATGGTGGCAGCGGACCGTATGGGCAGTGGAGATGACCTGTTGGGCGCTAAATTGATGATCAATTTCATCAAAACCCTCAAAGAGATGGGAGACGAATTGTGGCGTTTGGTGTTCGTCAACAGTGGGGTCAAGCTGACCATCGACGGCGCCGGCACCCTTGACGATCTCAAGGACATGCAAGCTGCTGGCCTCACCATCCTGGTATGCGGCACCTGCCTCGATCACTTCCGTCTGTTGGACAAAAAGCAAGTGGGCCAGACCACCAATATGCTGGATATTGTCACCGCCATGCAACTGGCCGACAAGGTGATCAACATCTGACGGTCTGAACCGGTGCGGCGAACAATGCCGTGGCACCACGATCATCAGATGTCTGGCGGCAGTTCCTTTTCAAGCTCCGGCAACGCCCGGCGCATCTGCTTGAGGCCCTGGCGGATACGGTTTTCGTTTTCCACGAGGGCCAGGCGCAGATAGCCGTCCCCCTCCTCGCCGAAACCAGCACCGGGAGTGACCGCCACGTTGGCCCGCTCCATCATTTCCACGGCAAACTTCACCGAACCCATGCGACACCATGGCTCCGGGATTTTTACCCAGACGAACATACCCGCCTTGGGCTTTGCCACTGGCCAGCCCATGCGGGTCAGTCCTTCGCACATGACGTCCCGCCGGCTCTGGTAGAGCCGGGCCTGGGCGGCGATATCCGCTTCGCAGTCCCGCATCGCCACGATGCCGGCGATCTGGATCGGAGAGAAGATGCCGTAGTCGTAATAGCCCTTGATCTTTCCAAGACCTTCGATAATCTTTGGATTTCCCACACAATAACCCACCCGCCAGCCTGCCATATTGTATGACTTGGAAAAAGAGCCGAACTCCACGCCTACGTCCATGGCACCGGGAACCTCCAGAAAACTGGGAGCGGTGTAGCCGTCGAAGGTGACCCGGGCATAGGCGAAATCATTGACCACCATAAACTGGTATCGCCTGGCCAAGCCCACAATCTGAGCGAAAAATTCTCGCGATGCAAGCGCCCCGGTGGGATTGTGGGGGTAGTTGAGCATCAGCAGGCGGGGAGCGGGCGTCATCGATTCGCACATGGCGGTAATACGCCTTAAAAACTCATCTTCCGAGGCGATGGGAACCCTGATGACGCTCGCCCCGGCAATGACGGCGGCGTAGACATGAATCGGAAAGGCCGGGGCCGCCACCAGTACCGTGTCACCCGGCCCTACCAAGGCCAGGCACAGGTGGGATATCCCCTCCTTGGAGCCGATGGTGCAGATCACTTCGTTTTCCGAGTGGAGTTCCACCATATAGTTGCGCCGGTAGTAAAGGGCGATCTCGCGACGCAGGTGCTGCATACCGCCGGCAACCGGATAGCGATGGGTCTTGGGGTCCTGGGCGACTTCACACAATTTGCCGATAACGCCATCCGGGGCAGGGTCCATGGGGTTTCCCATTCCCAGATCGATGACGTCCTCTCCATTCCAGCGGCGCTCCATTTTCATCTTGTTGATCATCCCGAACAGGTACGGGGGCAGTTGGGACATGCGTTCCGAAAAGCGGATGTTCGTTGCGGTTTCCATGCGTTTCTCCTTGAATCGGTTTTTTTGGTATCCCCCATCACCGGCATTAAAAAACCCCCGGGCCTTCCGGCCAGGGGGTTTGAAGCGAAAAGGGCCGGCGTCGGGTCCGGCCCAATGAGAATCGGTGATTCAGCTGTGGTTTGTGCTGCCGCCGATCGTCAAGGGACCGAGTCCGTTGCGGCAGCCGCGGCAAAAATAGCATAGTTCTTCACGGCAAATTACCTTATTCGGGATAGCTGACAATGTACCCTCTCTTAGCAAAGCCGCTGAGGGGCTGTCAACGCTTCTCAAGATCATCGATGCATTTGACCCGGGAATCCGAAACAATGTATAACCGCTTCATCACGTCATCGCCTCCGATGTCGGCTGATCCATAAAAATGAGAAAGAAAAGGCCATGTTTGCACTCAAAAAGACGATCACCCCGTTTATCCTGCCGCCGGGTATATTCATCCTGGCGATCGGTTTGCTGTCATTGGTGATGGTTTACCGCAAACGATGGAGACTGGCGCTGGCGAACCTGATCGTGGGGATGATGCTATGGGTCCTTTCCACCGTTCCGATGGCCAATTTGTTGATTCGGGGCCTGGAGTCGGATTTCTCCATCCCGGCGAATCCGTCGGGAGACGTGATCATCCTGCTGGGCGGCGGCATGATTGAGGGGGTGCCGGATCTTACCGGCACGTCGACGCCATCACCGTCAACGATGGGCCGGATCGTCACCGCCGTGAGGCTTTACCGGCATCTGGGGCTGCCCATTATCGTAACCGGTGGCCGGGCACACGATGATGCAGACGCCGCTGTTGCGACAATTGCCAGGCGGTTTCTGATGGACCTGGGGGTTCCGGAACAATCGATTACGGTGGAAGACCGGGCGCGGGACACGGCGCAGAATGCCCGGCTGACTGCCGCCATCTGCAGGCAGCAGGGTTTTTCCAAGCCCATCCTGCTCACCGCGGCCTACCACCTGAAACGGTCACGGATGGCCTTCGATGCCGCCGGTATGAAGGTGAATCCGTTTCCCGCTTATTATCTGGGCTCCCGGGACATCCCTTTCACCTGGCGCGACCTCTTGCCCCGTGCAAGCACCTTGCATACTTCCGCCAACGCCCTTCACGAATATATCGGCATTTTATACTACCGGATGGTTGGGCCCTAGTCGACGCAGCAGCGGATATTGACCCTCTGCGGGTCAGCGGGCTCCGGTTACCAGATGCTATCGTATCCGTATCAGAACACTTGAAAATGGAAGGTGCATGATGAAAAAGTCACTTGTCCCCATACTGCTCCTGGCGCTCTGGGGGATCGTTGCCTGTGCCGCCTCGCCACCGGCGACTTCGTCTGTCGGCAGTCCCGACGAAGGGGATCGGCAGCTCAAAAGGGGTATCTATTGGTATCAGAAGGGGTGTACCCGCAAGGCCATGGAGCATTTTCACGCTGCCCACGAGCACTATGCACTCACCGATCAGCAGGCAGGTGTGGCGCGCAGCCTGAACAGCATCGCCAATGGCTACCGCCACGCAGGCAAGGCCGAAGATGCACGGCTGTTTTACGATGCCGCCATTGCCGCCGCCAGACGCTGCGACGACCAGCGAGTGATGGCCCAGGCCCTGTCCAACAAGGCGGCGAGTCTGATTGAGTCGGATGACCTGGCCGGCGCCGAGGTGCTTCTGGACGAGGCGCAACTGCTGGCCCGGGAGACCGGCCCGGTTTATGCGATGGTATTGAACCATCGTGCCGTCTTGTCAATGATGGCGAATCGAACCGATGAAGCCGAAACCCTTTTGGATCAGGCGGAGTCAGCAGCGGTTGGCGACGGATTCAATGCCGATGCGACCATCCGTTTCACGCGGGGGCGGTTGAAGATGAAGACCGGTAATTATGCGCAAGCCATGAGCCATTTTCAGAAGGCCCTGGAATTGGACCGCCAGGCCGGGTTCAGTCGTGGGATGGCCGACGATCTCTCTGCCATGGCCGTTATTCACGAACGATCGGGCGAGGATGAAGCCGCGCTGGATTGCCTGGATCGAAGCATTAAAATTTACGCCCTGCTGGAAAACCAGGCAAAGGTGCTGGAGAACCTGGGACGGTTGGAATCGCTGGCGGACAAAACCGGAACCGACGTCCGGGTGACCGTTCATTTTATCAACCAGTGGCTGGCCGGTGACGCGGTGGATGTCATCTGCCGATAGGGCCTGCTGGTTTCCGGAGCGACTCCCGGGGAGTCGTGCCAAAGGTGAGGACCGGCCATGACCTTTTCCCATCTCAAACCGACGGTGCCGAAGTGTTGGCTGTTTGCAGCCTCGGGTGCGATGTGGAGCGCTGTAGGCATCATGATGGGGGCCACCGCGATCGGCTGGCTGTCGGATGGTACGATGGGGCGGGGCATGGCTTATGCGCTGGCGGGACTGATTTTGTCCCTGCCTTCCGTGCGCTGGGGGTTTGGCCGCATCGCTCAAAAAAATATCAGGCGCCTGCGGCGCCTGCCGGACCGGGGATGTTTTTTTGCATTCCAGGCCTGGAAGAGCTACTTGATCGTCATGGTCATGATTGCCCTCGGGGTTTTCCTGCGGAACTCATCGATCCCGAAACATTTCCTGGCCGTCGCCTACACCGCCATCGGCGTCGCCCTGATCGTGGGCAGTTTTTATTACTACCGGCACCTGGCGCGGTTGATTCGAACCGCATCCCGCCGGGGTGGCCAACGCCATTTATTGTCCTAATCGAAGGTCAACGATGACTTCTCTATGTCCACGATGCGTTCGCCTTGCACATAATTTTTTGTTTCGTAGCGCGTGATGCCCATGAGTTTTTGGGTAATGGCACCCATGCGTTCCACCTGGGATTTGATTTTGGCGATTTTCGGGTAGACGGGGTCATCCTGATCGAGGATATCCATGAGCAGTTCCGTGTGGCCGGAGATGGCCATCATGGGTTGGTTCAACTCGTGACAGATGGCACCGACGGTTTCCAGCACCGCCTGGAGTTTTTCCCGGTAGATACGCTCGGATTCACTGCGGTGTCGATGCAGGGCGATTTCGATGGAAACCATCAAGCTGCGGGTTTCGAAGGGCTTGACCACGTAGCCGAAGGGCTCCATGACTTTGGCCCGCTCCAGGGTGGCCGGGTCCGTGTAGGCCGTGAGGTAGACGACGGGAAGGTTGAAGCGATCCCGGATCACTCCCGCGGCCTCGATACCGTCCATTTCGCCTTTTAGCTTGATGTCCATGAGCACCAGGTCCGGTCGCATCTCCCCGGCATGGGAAATGGCTGTCCTGCCGTCATGGGCCACGGCACACACCGAGTAACCGGCTTTTTCCAGGCGGCTTTTGATTTCCTGGGCCACAATGCCTTCGTCTTCCACAACCAGAATCGTCGCCTGTAGCATGTCAGAGCTCCTTGTTGGGTTGTTCAGGGGCGGTCAGCGTGATGTTGAACCGGGTCCCACTTTCCGTGTTGAGGGTAAGTGTACCACCCAACTGGGTGGTGAGCGTGTCGACGAGACGCAGACCCAGCGATTTTTTTCCAGCATCCGCCGGCCGTTCGACGATGCCCATGCCGTCGTCGGCCACCACGATTTCTATCCGTCCAGCATCAGGGGTTCGGATGACGATGTCAATCGTTCCGCTGGCATCGGGTAAAAAAGCATGCTTGAGGGCATTGGACACCAGTTCGTTAATGATCAGGCCGCAGGGCACGGCCATGTCCACCCCCAAGGCGATGTCAGCGGCCTGGACATTGAGCCGGATGCGGGCTGGATCGATCCCGTAGGCGTCGAACAGGTTGGCAGTCAGCCCCTGGACGTAGCGGCCGAAATCGATTTTTGCCAGGTCTGCCGTGCCGTAAAGCTGCTCGTGGATCAAGGCCATGGATTTGACTCGGTTTTGGCTTTCCCGCAGAATTTCCACGCCTTTGGTATCCTTCATATAATCCTCCTGAAGGTAGAGCAGGCTGGAGACGATCTGCAGGTTATTTTTGACCCGGTGATGGATTTCCTTGAGCAGCGACTCCTTTTCCGCCAGCGACTGCCTCAACTGCTGATCCGAGGCGAGCAACTCCTTTTCGGCCATCTGCCTCTCGAACAGCTCGCGTCTCAATTCGGCGGTTTTTCGCCGGACCGTCCGATTTTGCTGGAGATAGACGAGGAAAATGGCCACCAGCAGTAGGATTGCCCATAACAACACCCAAACCATGCTCCCCTGCGGTGGATTGCCGGCGGCGGCGGCATGGGCCGGTGTTGCAACCACCATCACGGCTGATGCCCCACTACGGCGGCAGCTGACAGTCATGCGGGGGGTGTGGATGGCGTGTATGGCAATCATCAGATCAGCGTATGAACCCGTTCTGCCAGGTCTTGGACGGCCCGGGCTGCTTTGCTGCCCGGTGTTTGTTCGATAAACGGCACCTGATCGAGGACGGCCTGGCGGACCGCCTTGTCTTCCGGGATGCTGCCCAGGTGGAACAGCTCCAGGTTAAGAAACCGCTGGGTCACCCGTTGGATGGTATCCACAGTATGCTTGCCTTCGCGGGTCCCGCGAACGGAATTGAGTACCAAGTTGAACCGGTTGATCCCATGATCCCGGGATAGCAGTTTGATCAGGGCGTAGGCATCGGTCATGGACGTGGGGTCCGGGCTCAGGATGAAAATGTTATGGTCGCAAAACCGATTGTACCACAACACCGACGATCCGATGCCTGCCGCCGTATCGATGATGACGTAGTCGAAATCCGATGAGACATCCTTTAAAAAGCCCGCCAGCCGCCTCTGCTGGTTTTCCCCCAGCGACACCATCTCCGGAACACCGGAACTGCCGGGCAGGATGGCCAGGTTGGGGCGGGCGAAAATCAGGGCTTGCCGTGGGTCGGCACCAATTTCCAGGATGTCCCGGATATTGCTTTTAACCGACAGCCTGAGTAGCACGTCCACGTTGGCCAGCCCCATGTCGCCGTCTATGACCAGGACGCGTCTGTTGCCGCGGGTCAGGGCGATGGCGAAATTCACCGTGAAGCTGGTCTTGCCCACACCGCCTTTACCGCTGGTCACGCAAAGGGTCTGCGGCGTCTTCTTGCTCAGGGCCATACTTAATCCATCTGGGACACGTTATGGGTTAGTTGAACGTTTCCCACATTATCGGCCGCCGATGGCCTTTCTTTAACATGAGCCCAAGATAAAAACCATGGTCGATCCATCACTGGTCCGTTCGCCTGTCGGCCTTGCACCTGTTTTCCCGGCACCATTGGTCACCAATACGGGCTGTTTGTTGGGCGGGCTGTTACGATTTGATACCGGTTGTTACCATTTTGCAAAGGCTGACCGGTCAAACGCGTCTATGCTTGGCCGAACCTGTTCAACGGGGGACGCGCGTGTGGTGGGCACGCGGGAAAAGTTTTGATGGTTATTAATTAGAAAAATTAAATATTATATTGACAAAAAATTTGATTTATTTATATTGAACCCCTCACAATTATTGGAGGCGTTCATGACCGATCAAGATGTATTGAGCCGTGCCCGTTACATATTCACCACCGGCAGAATGATCCATGACCGGATCATGCGGATATCCACCGGAGCCTGCATGAGTACCTCCAAGGAGGACCGTTTCGGGGAGTTGTCTGCACCGCAGATGAACATGCTGATGATGATCCGGGTTCGCGAAACGGTGTCCGTTACGGAATTGGCAGCGCTGTTGAACGTATCCCCGCCGTCGGTTTCCACCATGGTGGACCGGCTTGTGGAGCGGGGGCTCCTGACCCGCGTTCCAAGTGATCAGGATCGTCGCAAGGTGGTTATCCGGGTTTCTCCCGAGGCGCTGGAGGATATCGCCCGGGTGGAGGAGATGATCCTGGGTGCGTTTGTCGATCTGGTCGAGGCGGTCGGGCCGGAAACCACCCAAAAGTGGTGCGAGGTACTCCGGCAGATCAAGCAGGTACTGGAAAACAAATAATTGTCAGCCTCATTCAAGGGAATCGAAATGAATATCAAGCAGGAAAATCGGCCGAAAAAACACGTGATGATCCGCATTGGCGTCTGTGTGCTGATTCTTGTGTCGGGCTGGGTGGGAATGAACGGACTGGCCAGCCTCAAAGAGCCTCCCGCCGAGGCCAAAACCGAGGAACGGCCCATCAAGGTAAAAACCACCACGGCTCAGCCCCGGGACTATCCGGTAATCATATCCGGCTTCGGTGAAGCCAAAGCTCTGACCGTGGTGACCATTGCACCGGAAGTCTCCGGCCGGGTGGTCTACACGCACCCTGACCTCAAAGCCGGGCAGATTATTCCCACTGGCGATGTCATGTTCCGTATCGATCCGTCCGATTACCAGGCCGGTCTCGAGGAAGCCCGGGCCGGGGTGACCCAGTGGCAGGCCACCGTGGCGCGGTTGAAAAAGCTATATGCCATCGACAGCCAGCGGTTGAAAACCCTTGAAAGAAGCGCCCAACTGGCCAAGGCTGAGTTCGAGCGGATCAAGCGGCTGTTCGAGGCGGACCGTGTGGGGACCCGGTCCGGGATCGATCAGGCCGAGCGTGCCTATAACAGCGCATTGGATCAGGCGGATCAGATATCCCAGGCGGTGAGCCTCTACCCCTTGCAGATCCGGGAGGCCGAGAGCAGTCTGGCATCGACACGGGCGCGTCTCTCCGTGGCTGAAACCAACCTGTCCCGCTGTGCGATCGTATCGCCCTTTAACGCCCGGATTCAATCCGTAACCGTCGAGACCGGCCAGTATGTCTCCCCCGGGCAAAATGTCCTGACCCTGGTCGACGATAGCGTCCTGGAAATTCAGGTATCGCTCGACAGCCGCGATGCCCGTCACTGGCTCCAGTTCGAGCCGGTCAGTGATCGACAGCCGACAGCATGGTTCGGCAGCCTTACGCCTGTTGAATGTTCCATACGCTGGACCGAAGATAAAACCGGACTCGGTTGGACCGGCAGGTTGAACCGGGTGGTGAAGTTCGACCAGCAGACCCGCACCCTCACCGTGGCCGTGCGGGTCAATGCCCGATCAGCCATGGGCGACGGCAACCATGCGCTGCCGCTGGTGGAAGGAATGTTCTGCACGGTCGATATACCCGGCCGGACCATGCGCGACGTATATCGATTGCCCCGCCAGGCGGTAAACTTCGAAAACAAGGCCTATCTGGTCAATGCCGACAACCGGCTCAAAACGGTGGATGTGCGCGTGGAGCGCATCGAAGGAGAGTATGTGTATGTCGGCCAGGGGATCAACGCGGGTGATACGGTGATTCTCACCCGGCTCATCGACCCGCTTGAAAACGCGCTGCTTGAATTTGCCGATGACTCGGCCAAGGGGGAGCCCGCATCATGAAACGGGTACTTGCCGCATTTGCCAGGAACACCGTGTTCGCCAACATCATCCTGGTGCTGATATTTATCGCCGGCTACATCGCTACGGCCAATATGATCCGTGAAACCTTTCCGGAGTTCTCCCTGGACATGATCACCATCTCGGTGCCCTATCCCGGTGCCGATCCGGAGGAGGTGGAAGAGGGGATCAGCCGCAAGATCGAAGAGGCCATCGAAGGACTCGAGGGCATCAAACAGTACACCACCGAATCGTCCGAAGGGCTGGGTTCGGCAAATATCGAAGTCCGCGAAAATTACGATGTGGACGAGGTGCTCGACCGGGTTCGCACCAAAGTCAACGCCATCTCCACATTCCCGGTGGATGCGGAAAAACCGGTGATCAGCGAGCTGCTGCTCAAGGATGTGGTGACGCTGCTCTACCTGTCCGGCGATATGTCCGAACGGCGGATCAAGGAGTGGTCCGAGCAGGTTAAAGACGAAATACAGCAACTGCCCAACATCTCGCAGGTGGAAACCTTCGGTGCGCGCGATTATGAAATCGCCATCGAAGTCTCCGAGGAGCGGCTGCGCCAATACGGCATTTCCTTTTCCGACGTGACCGATGCCGTCCGCCGCAGCAGCCTCAACCTGGCCGGCGGAACCATCCGTACCCGCGAGGAGGAGATCCGGGTGCGCACCATGGGACGCAAATATACGGGTGAGGAGTTGGCCTCGGTCGTGGTGCTGGCGCGTCCGGAGGGGGATGTGGTCACCTTGGGCCGGCTGGCCCATATCGACGACGGGTTTACCGAGGACCCCATTGCCGCCACGATCAACGGTGAGCCGGCCGTTCTGTTGATTGTCTACAAAACGCCTGAAGAAGATGCCCTGGTGATCTCGACAACCATCACCCGGTACATCGACGAAAAGCAGCAGCAGATACCACAGGGCGCCAATATCGAGATTCTGTACGACAACACCGACATGCTCAAGGCGCGCATCGACCTGTTGATGAGAAACGGCATCATCGGCCTGTGCATCGTCTTTTTGCTGCTGTGGTGTTTTCTCAATGCTCGGCTCTCCTTTTGGGCCGGTATGGGCATCCCCATTTCCATTGCCGGTGCCCTGGTCATCCTCTGGGCCATGGGCGGTACGATCAACATGATCTCACTGTTCGGCCTGATCATGGTGCTGGGCATCGTTGTGGATGACGCCATTGTGGTGGGCGAGGCCATCTACGTCCATCGCATGCAGGGCAAGACAGCCCTGAAAGCGGCTGTGGACGGGGTGTCGGAGGTGGGCATGCCGGTGATTGCCGCCGTGCTCACCACCATTGTGGCCTTCATGCCGTTGTTTTACGTGGGCGGTATCATGGGAAAGTTCATCTCTATCCTGCCCGCCGTGGTGATCGCCTGCCTGGTGGTGTCGCTGGTCGAGTGCCTCTTTTTGCTGCCGGCCCATTTGAGCCATCTGCCGCCTCCCAACCGGCCCATTGATCAGGAAAGGAGGCTGGTCCGGCGACTGTCCCGCGTCCAACAGGCCACCTCCCGCTGGATGGAACTGTTTGTGGCCCGCGTTTACATGCCCTTTCTCAGCAAGGCCCTGCACTGGCGCTACATATCCCTGGCAACAGCCATCACGGTGCTCATGCTCACCGTCGGCCTGGTTCGCAGCGGCATCATCAAATTCGAGGTTTTTCCCAAGCTTGACGGGTTTGTGATGACCGCCACGGCTGAATTTCCCAGCGGCACTCCGCCTGAAGTCACACGGCGGGCCATTGAAGAGATCGAGGCATCCCTGACGCGGCTGGAAAAGACCCTTCAGACCCGATCCGGCGATCCGCTGGTTCGGGATCGGTTGACGCTAGTCGGTCAGACCTTGGGCGACATGCCCCAGGTGGGACCGCACTATGGCTCTGTCCAGGCCATTCTGCTGGATTCCGATGCCCGGGGCATCCATACGGAGGAGCTGATGGTGCTCTGGGAAAAGGAGATCGGTACCCTACCCGGCATCAAATCGCTCACCTTTTCCGGCATGGAGGCCGGCCCGCCCGGTGATCCCATCGAGGTCTGGCTGCAGGGCCACGACATGGACGATATCCTGGTGGCTGCCGACGAGTTGATGGAACGGCTGAGAAAATTCGACGGCGTGTACCAGATCCGCACCGACTTCTCTCCCGGCAAAAACGAGATGCGACTGAGCCTCAAGCCGGAGGCCAGGGCGCTGGGACTCACCGTGCAGGATCTGGCGCGCCAGATCTATGCCGGTTATTATGGCGACGAGGCGCTCCGTCTTCAGCGGGGCCGGGATGACATCCGGGTAAAGGTACGCTATACCGCCGATGAACGCAGCCGGCTGTCCGACCTGGACCAGGTTCGCATCCGCACTGCCGGTGGCTTTGAGGTTCCGCTCATGTCCGTCGCCGACGTCACCTTTGCCCCCGGATTTTCCACCATTACCCGAACCGACGGCATGCGCCGGGTGGCCGTGAGTGCCGGTGTGGACACCCATAAAGCCAATGCCAACGAAATTTTTGCTGAGTTGTCGGCCAACTACTTCCCCGAGTTGAAAAAACGCCATCCCGGTATGTTCGTGGCCCTTCAGGGAGAGCAGAAGAAGATGCGCGAATCCTTCGGCAGCCTCTTTATCGGGTTTCCGCTGGCGGTGCTGGGCATTTTTATTGTTATCGCCACCATGTTTCGGTCCTACGCGCAGCCTTTCGTGATCATGTTTACCGTACCTTTCGGTATTATCGGCGCCGTATTCGGCCATTTGCTGATGGGCTACGATCTGTCCATCATGAGCATCTTCGGCATGGTGGCACTCACCGGGGTGGTGGTCAACGACGCCATTGTGCTCATCGAGCGAATCAATGAGAATTTTGCCTGCGGGGTACCGTTTTTTGAAGCGATCCTTCAGGGTGGAACGCGGCGCTTCAGGGCCATTTTCCTGACCACCTTGAGTACGGTGGGCGGACTGGCGCCCTTGATTCTGGAGACCGATTTTCAAGCCAAGTTTCTTATTCCCATGGCGCTTTCCATTGCGGCCGGTGTTGCGTTTGCCACCGTTCTTACGCTGGTTCTCATTCCCAGCCTGCTGGCCATCCTGAACGACCTGAGACTGGTGGTGCACCGTGTCAAACACGGGTATTGGCCCAGGCGCCTGGAGGTGGAACCGGCCAGGAACCGGCACGAGGACCCCCTGGCCGACGACCCGGCGCAACGGCTCTCGCCATCGGTGGATGTCTGCAAATAGCGTCCACCCAAACTTGGCATCCTCCGGTCCCGGCCTGCAACCAGGACGGCCGCTTTTAATTGGGCGGTGGCTGTTTTCATTACAATAAAGAAAGCGTGAAAAAATGAAAAGAAGAGTCAGTTGGTTTATTCTGCCCATGCTCTGTTGGGGTGTTTTCCTGCCATGGGCGGGCATCGCCCAGCAAGCTCCTGCCTCGAAAACGTCCGTGGAACCGCGCTCTGCCGGTGTTGTCGACTGGGCTGCCATGTCGACCCTGGACCTCGACACCGCCGTGGAGATCGCCCTGGCCGGCAACCCCGGACTCGAAGCGTCAGCGGCGCGCGTTCGGCAGGCCAAGGCCCAGGTGGATCAGGCGCGTTCCACCTACTGGCCCCGGCTGGACGCCAATGCTTCCGGCGCGCGGGTGGATCTTTCCGAAAACGCCTACCAGGAGAACCTGGCACTTGCCAGGCTTTTCAACCCGCGTGCATCCGTCACGGATCCTGAAAAATACTACAATGCGGATCTGACCGCATCGTGGACTCTCTTTGACGGGTTCGAACGCAAATTTGCCAATGCCTCGGCGCGGTATGGCGAACAATCCAGCACCGCCGCATTGAATGACGCCCGGCGGCTCCTGATTTCGGCCGTGGCCTTATCCTATTTTTCAGCCCAACTGGCCCTGGAGAACATCTCCATCGCCAGGGCCGATGAGGAGTTCAATCAGCGTCAGCTGGCCGACGCCGAGGCCCGCCAGCGGGTAGGTACAGGTGCGTTGAGCGACGTGCTCAACTTCCAGGTGCGAAAAAACCAGGCCAAGACCACCCGCATCAACCAGGAATACCAGCACGAGATCGCCCTTTACGGGCTGGCCGCCCTGCTGGGCATCCCCGATTCGCGGCTGCCGGCGCATGTCGCTCTGGCCCGCCTCTCGCCGGAGACCGCCCCGGAACTGTCCAGCCCGCCGGTGGATGAGCTGATTGCCAATGCCATGGATCGCCGCCCGGATATCCAGCAGGTCCAGTGGAGCATCAAACAGGCCGAGGCTCAGACCAAGATCGCCCAGTCCGGCTATTATCCAACGGTTGTCCTGGCCGGCAGCCTTGACGGGGAGCGGGTGGATGATCCGGGTTTCGGGCAGGACGATTTCGGCAACCGTGTCCAGGTCGGCCTCTCCTACAACCTGTTTTCCGGCGGCTTCACCCGGGCAAAGGTGCGCGAGGTACGGCATCGCAGGGCAGAGTTGGAAAAACGGATGGAGGAGCTGGTGCTTTCAGCGACCTCGGACATCCGCAGCTCCGTTGCGCTGGTCATGACGGCTCAGGCGCAGGTCGTCCTCCAGCGTGAAAATGTCGATCTGGTGCAGCGCACCCGGGATTTGGTCGAAAAGGAATATAACGCCGGACAGGGGTCTCTGGTCCGCCTCAACGAAGCCCAAAAGGATTTGACCACGGCCCAGAGCAACTTGGCCCTGGCCCTGGTCGGCCTGCGCCAGGCCTGGGTGGAGCTCGAAACCCGCACGGGCAATATCCTGGTCACCTACGGCACCGCCGATGCACCCTGATGACGCTGTTTCAGCTACTATCGATGGTTCCCTTCCGTTGAAAACAATGATGGCGATTGCATTTTCGATGGCTTGTCGGAGCGAAGCGGAGCGCCCGTTCATCGGGGTCGCGGGTAAGGTTCAATCTGATGGCGGGACTCGGCGCACTGGCGTTGGCGAAGATATCGAAGACCGGTTTTGGATTGGGCGCCATGCCGGGAAAAACGGATCGATTGACACGCTAGCTGACCCTGCCGCTAAAGCTCCGCTGCCGCTGCCACAGCCACGCAATCAGGACGCAGATCCCGAAGAATGCCGTCAACCCGGCGGCTTCAGGCAGCACATCCATCAGACCCCCGCCCCTGACGAATACGTCGAGGCTGCCATTCAGTCCCCATGACAAAGGGGACAGGACGCTGATCGACTGCATGAAGGCCGGCATGGCATACACCGGAACCATGATGCCCCCGATGGCGGCTGCGATGACGATGGAGATCGGCCCGAACATGGAGGCCTGCTCGTACGTGTCGACCACCGTCCCCAGTAAAATGCCGTATCCCGTGGCGGCCAGGATGGCGCTGGCGGTCACCATCACCAGGGCCAGGGGGGCGCCGCCCATCTCCAGGGAAGGGGTTCCCCACAACGGCAAAATCCATTTGCCGATGCATCCGATCAAGGCGCATTGCACGACGCAAATTCCCATATAGGCGAGGATTCTTCCGGACACCAGGGTCAGATAGCTCACGGGCATGGCCAGCAGGCGCTGGTGGGTTCCGTTGATGCGTTCCTGGATGAAGGCACCGGCCATGGGCAGGACAATGAAAAAGATGCCGAACAGGGACCATGCCGGTACGTTCTGTTGCACCGACGTGGGGATTGCCGTCATCCGGCCCGTCAGTGTCTTGCGTTCTTCCGCCCGCAGCAGGGGGAGACCGGACCACTTCAGTTTCAGATCCACCTGCGGTGGCTGGGCAATAAAATCGGCAACGGGTTCAAGGGCGGCGGCGATTGACCGGTTAATGTGATCGGGCAGCAGCCGGGCCAGGGCGGCCATTTTTTCACCTACCTCCAGCCTGAAGATCATCAGATCCAACAGATGTCGAACCGCCGAACGGAAACCGCCCAGAACGGTCGGGTCGAAATATACGTCGACCACCGGCGCCGGGGCCATCGTCCCCCCTTTTGCATCCTCCATGGACAGACTTTCCAGGGCGCTCTGCCGGGCGCGGTCGAGCACTGTGCCGGTCATTCCGGGTGGAATGATCAGGCAGAGCTGATACGCGCCTTTGGCCACGCGTTCCAATGCCAGCTGCCGATCCGGCGTCCTGCCGTCTATGGCCTCGGTTACCGTCACCCCCTCGGTGGCCTTCAGGGCATCCGCGATCTGCCGGGCCAAGGTTTGCCCATCTTCGTCGATGAGCAGGATGCGGGTCTGGTTTTCTCCTATGGCGGTCAAGGCATTTTCCTGGACAAGGGTGATCACCACCACCAGCACCGCCGGCATGACGAAGAGCACCAGCAGCCCCGCCCGGTCGCGGACGAGGAGCAGGAGTTCCTTCTGGATGACGCTGATCAACTGGCGCATTTTACCCATCCCTTAACTGCTTGCCGGTCAGGTGAAGAAACAGTCGGCCAAGATCGCAGCCTGGGGGACCCTGCGCCAGCAGCTGGTCCAGGGTCCCTTCGGTCAGGATCCGTCCCTGGTCCATGATGGCGATCCGTTGACACAAGCGCTGGGCCTCTTCCATGTAGTGGGTGGTATACAGCACCGTGGTGCCCCTGTCTCTCAGGTTTTCGATTCTGTCAAGAATCAGGTTGCGCGACTGGGCATCGATGCCCACCGTGGGTTCATCCAGGAAGAGAATCTGCGGATGGTGAAGCATTCCCACCGCCAGGTTGGCCCGGCGCTTCATTCCGCCGGAAAAGGTGCCGATCCGCTGATCGGCCCGGGTTTCCAGCCCCACCGCCGCCAAGGTCTCCTCGATCCGCCGGATCAGCAGTTCGCCTCCTAAACCGTGGAGTTTGCCGAAAAAACGCAGGTTCTCCCGTGTGGTAAGCGCCGGATAGAGGGCGATTTCCTGGGGGACCAGGCCGATGATCCGGCGCACGGCGCGTTGTTGACGCCGCAGGTCGTGGCCCTTGATGACCACCGAACCCGACCCGGGGGTCAGAATCGTGCTCAGAATAGCAATGGCCGTGGTCTTGCCGGCACCGTTGGGTCCCAGCAGTCCGAAAACCTCGCCCTCATGGAGGTGCAAATCCAGGCCATCCAACGCCGGAAGCGGATTTCCCGGGTAGTGATGGGTCAGTCCGGTGGCTTCAAGGACGATCGGGATGGATGCTAAATGGGCGGTTTCGGATATCACGATCGCTAACCTGTCAATCAAAAATAGTCCAGCCGTAGGTGTTCCCCACGCCCAGTTTGAGGCAGACGATTGAATGATCAACCGGCAATTCAATGGGTTGCGCCGCGCTGTCAGCGGAGTAGATCAGTTTGTTTTTGCGGCTAAGGGCAGCAATGGCCGTGTCAAAGGCGCTGTCGATGGTCAGATCGCCGTAAACATGGGCATAGCAGGCGGTGCGGGCGCCAGGTTCTATCCATTCCCGGTAATCCGCACGGGTAGCGGCAAGACCACCTTCTCCCAGAATATAAAATTCCCCCGCAGGTCGGGGAAGTGGACCTTTACTGGCGCGCCCCAGCCCCGTTTCCCGGATAACGGGGTAAGGGGTGGCCTCCCTTTCGACCGCTTTAAGGACGACGAAGCAGGCTCCTTCACCGGCCAGCGGTACCGGCCGTTCATTTTTTTCCACCTCCCGCACAACTTTCCGGGCCTGCCGATGCACATGCCAGGCATAGGCATGGGCATGGCACAGTTGATCCACGCCGCCCACCAGCACGGCATCCACCCGGCCCTGCTGCAGCCAGGTGACCGCGGTCATCAGGGCCGAGGGAAAGGAGAGATCCTCGTGGGTGATGGAATGGTTGGGGCCCATCTCCTCCAAGGCGATGGATAGGTAAGCGGCGGCCGCATTATGGACCGAATTTGAAAAGCGAATGGGAGATCCGCAGATTTCTTCCCTATCTTCGAAGGGGTACTGAAAGTCGTAATTGTTGCCGGTGGCGCCGTTGCCGGTGGCCACGATGATGCCCAGGCGTCCGCGCCGGTGTTTATCAATAATATTGGCGTCGGTCATGGCTTCAAAAGCCGCCAACAGTCCCAGCCGGATATAGTGGTCCATGCGGCGAAGGACCCGCGTGGGCACATAATCGGCCAGAGGACCGGTGTCGGCCATCAGGCAAGGTACCTGAACGGGACCTTCCCGGGTCGGAATGGAAACCTCCGTCGGTGAAACCCGGGCGCCGGCCAGCACCTTTTCCAGAGCGGGTAACCCGTTGCCGAAGCCGCCTACCACACCGACGCCGCAAATGGCCGCCTTCATGGCAGGACCCCTTTCGATCCGATGACCAGCACCGAATTGCTGCCCCCGAAGGCCAGGGTCTGGGTTACCGCCACCATTCCACTGATCCTCGTCGAAACGGCCACGGGACGGACCGGTATTTGCGGATCCGGGGTCTCATAGCCTGCTGTGGCGGGCAGGATCCCGCGCGTCAGGCATCCCAAGGTAATGGCCGCTTCAATGGGTCCGGCGGCACCTAAAGCATGGCCGGTATAGCCTTTGGTGGACAGAAAGGGTTTTCCGGGAAAAAGATCGGCGATGACCTGGCTTTCCACCAGGTCGTTGTCAGGCGTCCCGGTGCCGTGGGCATTGACGAAGCAGACCTGATCGTTGCGAACACCGGCGGAGGAGAGTGCTTCGTCGATGGCCAGCCGCAGTCCCAGGCCGTCAGATCGCGGCTGAGTAAAATGGTGGGCATCGGCGGCAGCACCGTACCCCAGTATGTATCCCAACGGATCAATTTGCCGTGAGCGGCAAAAGCGCTGCGATGCCAGGAGAAAGACGGCGGCCCCCTCTCCCAGGTTCAGCCCCCTTCGATCCCGGTCAAAGGGCCGGCAGGGATTTTCATCGTTGATAAAAAGGGACTTGAACCCATAGTAAACCCGCGGGGTCAGTTCGTCGGTGCCTCCGGCGATCACGGCATCGCAGGTTCCTGCGGCGATCCAGGCAGCGGCGATGCCGATGGCATCCGAGCCGGCCGAGCAGGCATTGGCCACGGTCTGTTGAGGACCGGACAGGTCAAGCGTATTGGCCACCAGGCTGGTGGGGTTGGTGGCGAGGAACCGATCTCTCGGCAGCAGAAACGCGTCGGTTTCGGCCTGGCCGGTTTCATACCCGGCGGTGACGCCGATGTTTGTGCCTATGCAAACGCCCACCCGTGATCTCGTCAGGTCGCCGGGCTTCAGGTGTGCCTGGGCCGTGGCCTGTTCGGTGGCGATGAGGGTCATCCGGCTCGTGCGCGGCAGGGTTTTGGGAAACGGCCACGGGTCCAGGAAACGATCGGGTACTTCGAACACCGGTTGCGAGGTCTCACAGTGGACCGGAAACCGGCTGGGAAGACTGAAGTTGCGCTCGCCCGTGTACAAGGCCTGCATGCAGCTGTCGTGGGTGGCGCCCAGCGCACAGATGCATCCCACACCGGCTATGGCGACGGGCTTCATGGATCAGCCCTGCAATCGGGCCTCGATGAAGGCCGCCAGGGTGTTGATGGATTGAAAGGCCGCACGGGCTTCGTTCATCTCCTTCATCGGAATGTTAAAATTCTGTTCCACCTGGTAGACAATTTCCAGCGCGTCGATGGAATCCAGCCCCAGCCTGCCGCCAAAAAGCGCTTCGTCGTCGTCGATCGTTTCCGGTGTGAAATCCTCGAGGTTGAGTTCGACCACCAGGATTTCCTTGAGCCGCTGTTGTATCGTCATGGTTCCACGCTTTCCCTCGACGGCCATCACATCGTATCGGGGTGTTAACAGAAAGAAAAATGTGATCCTGATTTCAGTGCCCCAGGTGCCCTGTCAAACGATCTGCAACAATTCCCGGTAGACGGCGGACTCACCGTCGGCACATTCGTTCAGGAGCGTCGCCATGGCTTCGTAGGAATCCTCCCCTGACGCCCTTCCCTTGCAGAGGCGCCCGCCGATGACGGCAAACTTGCGCCAGCGGTCGCCGACCTCGGTCATGGCACGGGACAGTTCCACCAGGTGGTGGGTTTCCAGAAGCGTGGCAGCCTCCTGAAGAAACGCGGCAAACATGAACCTGAAGCCTGCCCCTCCCGTACCCAGTTCCTCCTGCATGCGGATCAACTGGCCCACATACAGCAGCGCCCGCTCTTCGCCCAATTTTTGCGGCCATTTCCTGACCTGACCGGCAAGAAAGCGAATTCCGCGTATGCCGATCACCGGACCCGGTGTGCTCAGCATGCGTCGGCACACCTCCCGGATGCCCTTGCGGGCGGCCGGGGCCAGATCCGCCTGGCGGGGCACCTGTTTCAAATAGTACATGGTTCCTTTGGGGGCCATGGCACCCTTGGCGAACCGGGCTTTGAGCAGGTCCCGATGGGCACAGCGCTCGGGACCCGGAAATACCGGATCGCTGATGATGTAGTCATTCCCCTCTTTACCATAGACCACAAGATTATGCATGTTGAAGTGGAATCGGAAGGCCGGTGGAAAATACGGCAGCCAATAGCCGCCGGTACGGCAGGCAACCGGGACGCCCTGGTCCAGTTGTTCATCCAGGGCCGCCATGGCCTTGTCCGGGTTTCTGAATTTCTGCCAGTGCACCCGGCATCCCAGGCGTTTGGTGACGCGCTTGAAGATGCCACCCACCTCGCAGCGGTATGTGGTCAGGGGCAGCTTGTTGACGCGGATGAACGGCAGATAGCCGAAAAACATGCCGGATCCCATGCCAAAGGCCATGGCTTCACTGATCTCGAGGCCGTAGTGGCGGAGCAGGTTCGAACAGACGCCACTTTCGCAGTGGGCTGATTGTTTGTGGGCAAAATCGATTTTCATATATCCTTTTCGGCGGGGCGCAAAGGCGCCGACCACCATTGAGTGCGAATGGGTCAAACGCTTCGGGATCGCGAAGCGTGGGTTTCCGGGACCGTCTTCAACTCCCGGACGGAGATGTCGAAAACGTCGGCGTAGCGTTGAAGCGCAGCGGGTGCCAGACGGCTGAACGGACCGGGCTTCAGGTGCAGCCAGACCTTCAGTCGGCCTACCCCCGCATACTTGGCCAACAGGCCCACGCTCATCTGGTGCCTGGCCATGTGGTAGGACAGTGGGCTCGCCTGACCGCGGTGGACTTTTTGCAGAGCGGCGACGGCGGCCCTGTCGATCAACTTCCAGGCCTGGCCGTTGGCAACGTTTTTGGGATCCCAGCCAGCGCTGTCGACCAGCACGTAGTTTCCCTGGTCATCCACTGCGTAGCACACCTCCCGGCGGTGATCGTTCATCATGCCCCGGTCCTGTGGGACTTCATTGGTTTTCATGGGTTCAGATCCTCAAACGACGGTCAAGTGCATGAAGCAGTGCGAAAAACGACCGCTTTCCGGAATGAAGCACAACAGCCGCTGGCCGGGTTTCAGTTTGCCCGAGGAAAACAGTGCCTCCAAAATGATGTAGATGGACGCACTGCCCGTATTTCCCGTTTCAGCCAGGTTGGTAAACCAGCGGTCGTAGGGAACCTCGAATCCGATGGCCGCCATGCCGTTGTAGAACTTGTCCCGGAAATAGGCCGATGAATAGTGGGGCAGAAACCAGTCCACGTCTTCCGGTCGAAGCCCGTGCTTGTCCATGCTGGTCTGCAGGGCGCGCTGCATGGTGGTGACGATGTTGACCTCCAAAAGGCGGATGTCCTGCTTGACGGCCATTAGGCACTTTTCATCCTTCGGTTGGATCTTTTCCACCACGCGCCAGCCGGAAACCTTGCCATTGTCCCCCTTGATGCCGCCGCCGTACATGCAGGTGTCCAGTTCGCCGGCGTAGGACAGGTTGTCAATCCAGTCTACCTGCAATGATAGCCCGTGAGGGTTGGGTGCGTCGCACAACAGGGCGGCGCCGGCTCCGTCGGAGAGCATCCAGCGCAGGAAGTCGGTGTCGAAGGCCAGGGTGGGTCGTCTGTCCACTTGGGTATCCGGGTTTTGCGATGGTTTGAAAAAGGTGGACCGCATGAATGAGGCGGAAAGCTCGGAGCCAACGCTCACCGCGTTGGCGCTCATTCCACTGGCGACGTTCATGGCGGCATATTTGAAGGCGGTCATGCCGGAAATACAAATTCCGGCGGTGGTGACCGCCTCTAGCGGCGGCAGGCCCAACTCGCCAAGCACCATGAGCGCATGGCCCGGAAAAAGCAGGTCCGGGCTGGTGGTGCCGCAGCACAGACACTCGATATCCTCAAGGCTGAATCCTTCCCCGTCCGCCAGACCTCTCACGGCCTCGGCAGCCAACTGGGCATTGCTGTGAGTCAAGGCCTGGGTCTGGCGGTCCACGGCGTAGTAGCGCTTAACAATGCCGTTGTTTTTCAATACAATTCGTTTCGCGCGTGACGGCACCTGATCCACCTGCCCCAGCACCGCCTCAATTTCGTCGTTGGAAACCGGTGCGTTGGGTAAAAAAGCCGACAGCCGGTTGATAAACACACGCATCACTCATTTTCCTTTCCAGCTTGGTCCCCACCCAAATGCAGATGGGACAGGCAGCGTTCCAAAAGGCCTGCATAGCGTTGGTAAAAGTGCTTTTCCGCCATTTTCGTCGCCACAACGGCATTGGTAAATGTGTAGTAATCCAGGTTGTCGACGATGATACGGGAACGCATTTGCTCGTAAAGCGGGGTTCCTGGAATAGGGGTCAGAATGGCCGGAATGGGCAGATCGATGTCGCTGCGATCGATAAAGGCTTCCAGCCGTTTAAAATCCGCCTCCTCATAGTCCGGCGATACGATGAAGTCCCCGACGATGCGAATACCCAGGTTTTTCAATATCCGGGTGGCCTCGATGTTGGTCTGCACGGTGTTGCGCTTGTTCAGCTGCGAGAGTCGACGGTTGCTGATCTCTTCAAAGCCGATGACCGCCACGGCGAGCCCGGCCTTGCGCCAACGTTCGAATAACCCGGGGTTTGCCACCACCGTGTCCGAGCGGACATCCGCCACCAGGGGTTGGCGTACGCCTGCCTGCATGAGTTGATCGGCCAGATCGCGGGCAATTCCGACGTTGCCGAAGGTGTTGGCATCCACCAGGCGAATCGTGTTTACCTCGCCAAGGGCCAAAACGTCCCTGACCACCGACGCGTTGCTGTGCAGCAAGTATCGGTTCGCGGTCATGTTGGGAATGCAGCAAAAAGCGCAGTGGTGGGTGCAACCGAAGGCCGAGGCCACGAACCCGGTCTTGCCCCCCACGCCGCTCATCACATAGGTGTCGCGATGTTGCTGCACCAGGTCATAGCGCGGGGCACGATCATCCACAAGATCGGCGGTGGTATAGCAGCGCGGGGTGAAGGGCTCCGGAACCCCTTTTCGAATATTGAGAACCCCGGGGATTTCGGGTTTTTCACCCGCATCAAGCGTGTCGATGAGTTGCCTGAAGCTGAGCTTGCCCAGGCCGGTTACCACGTAGTCCACATATGGTTTGCTGAAAAAGCCGGGGTCGCAGGAAGCGTGGTGGCCGCCTACCACGACGGTGGCCCCGAATCGTGCCTTGAGTTCCTCGGCGATGGCGGTCACCGTGTTGGCCTCACAGGTGACGCCCGTCAGCCCGACGACGTCCGGGGTAAAAGGGAGCCGTTCCGGTGAAAGCCCCAAAGGGTCTGCCTTGAGGTCGACAATGGCCACCGGGTGCCCCTCCAGATTGCCGGCCAGGGTCTCAAGGGACAGCGGTTCACCGCGAAAGATCATCTTGATGCTGGTGATCCCGTAATGTTCTTCGGGGATACTGCGACCACAATTGGGGGGGTTGATCAGTAAAATGTTCATATCGGCTAATGAATGTCGTCCATTCTTTCCGGATCCACACAGGCGATTGTTGATCATAGGGGACAGGCCGGCGGCCTTTTCTACGAGGTGGCGTTGGGACTGCTGGCCAATCGAATACTATCGAACCGTAACTTTTAACGGGATTTACATTGAAAAATCAACTCCAAAAAAGAATCATGCTTGTCTGGCTATCCCATTGGTGGTAGATCAACCCACCTGTTCAACGACCTGATTGATCTTCGAGACCCGGCGCTGTGACTGACTCTGTTAAGAAAAACCCGATGTTCATTTACCTGGCCGTGCTTACCGTCGGCTCCACGATGGGGTTGCAGGCGTGGACCACCCTTTTCAACAACTTTGCCGTAGAGGTGGCCCGACTGGATGGCGACGGTATCGGCCTCATCCAATCGATCCGTGAGATTCCCGGGTTTCTGGCCCTTTTGGCGATCTTTATTATTCGGCTCATTCCGGAGCACCGGCTCTCCGCCCTGTCCATCCTGCTGCTGGGGCTGGGCATTTTTGTCACCGGGTGGTTCCCTTCCTTTTCGGGTCTGGCCCTGACGACCCTGGTAATGAGCTTCGGGTTTCACTACTACGAAACCACCAACATGTCCCTCACCCTCCAGTATTTCGACAAGCAGACATCTCCGTGGGTGTTCGGCAAACTGCGCAGCATTTCTGCCGCATCTAGCATTGTCGTTGGGGTGTTTATCTTTGTCATGGCGTCCACGTTGGATTTCACGCACATGTACCTGCTCATCGGGGCGCTCATTATGGCCATGGCCCTGTGGGGATTCACCCGCAGGCCCGCCAGTGCCGACATCGTTTCCCAGCGCAAGCGGATGATCATTCGCAAGCGCTATAGCCTCTTCTATTTTTTGACCTTCATGGCCGGCGCCCGGCGTCAGATCTTCATCGCCTTTTCAGTGCTGCTGCTGGTCCAGAAATTTGGTTATTCTGTTCAGGCAGTGACCGTGCTGTTTGTGCTGAACAATGCCATCAACTATTTTCTCAGCCCCACCATCGGCCGAGCCATTATCCGTTTCGGCGAACGCAGGGTACTCTCTCTTGAATACGCCAGCCTGATCGCCGTATTCCTTGCATACGCCTTCACCGATTCGAAATGGGTGGCCGCCGGACTGTACCTTCTCGACCATATCTTTTTTAACTTCGGCATGGCCATCAATACCTTTTTCCAGAAAGTGGGAGATCCCGGTGACGTGGCGCCGACCATGGCCGTGGGATTTACCATCAACCACATTGCCGCCGTCTTTCTGCCGGCCATCGGCGGCTACTTCTGGATTGTCGACTACCGCATCCCCTTCATCGCCGGAGCCGTCATGGCCCTGGTATCCCTGACCGCCGTCCAGCGGATCCGCACAACGCCAAAGCAACCGGCTGCAAGCAGTTCTCGATAGAAAATCCTGGTAATGCTAAACTTTTTGACCTGCGCGGCCAATAAGGATATAACATCAACAGGAACGGATACCAACGGCCCCGCCGCTGCCTGCTGGAACCGTCGTTCCCGTCGCAACGAATGTTCCCCGCAATGCTGGACCAGTGCTTCTGTCTCTGCGGCCTGTGCTGAAACCAGACGGCGTCAACCTGTTGATTCGACTTCCGTTAAATTCAGATGGGGAGAACAATCCGATGCGCACAGGCTTTCATTTACTTCTTTTTTTCTCAGCATTTTTTCTCGATCAACATGGACAGAGGATATCGTGTTGGTCTCTGATACATGGCCGTCATTCAACATCAGACCCGGCAGCGATTGCGAGGGGCCCCTTATCGATGTAGCCAGGGCGGTGCTTGAACCTACCGGCCGCATGGTGACTTCCAAAATCGGTCCCTGAATCCGGGCCATTGAATGGCCCAGCACCGGCTGGTATATCGGTGCCATCGGCGCATCTAATACGGGTGCGGCCGACTAAAGCCGATTCTTGACCGTTACGGGTTGCGAGGCTCGACATAGCACGGTGCTGGTAACCAGAAGTGTTAAACGTAAACTCTCCTAAATCAGAAAGTGCCTATCCAATTCATGGACCATCTGCACCAGGGCTATCAACAGGCCACTCATAAAGGACAAGGACCGCATCGACTGATGGCCAAAGTCATGGCCTGCCTGTCCGCATGCCGGGTGGTACCTGCTCTGATCCTATTCGTCGGGATCTTTTTTACGGGACCTTTGGCTCAAGATGCGCTGGCATCCAAAAAGGCTACGATCCTATTGCTCAACGCCTACCACAAGGGGCTTTTGTGGACGGACGATGTAACCCGTGCGGTCGAGTCAAAATTGGAAGGCCATGAGATTCATGTGGAATACATGGATACGAAGCGCCAATCGGATGAGCGTTATCTGAATCTGTGGCGGGGCCTGATGGTCAAGAAATATCAACACCTGAATGTTGATGTCATCATCAGCTCGGATGACCATGCCCTCTCTTTTCTGATTGAAAACCGGGATAGTCTTTTGCCCGGGGTGCCCATTGTTTTTTGTGGCGTGAATGACTATTCCGAGAGACTACTGGCCGGCCATAAGCGGATCACCGGGGTGGTGGAAGCCTTCGACATCCGTCAGACCATCGGCATGGCTTTACGCCTGCACCCGTCTGCCGAGAGGATGGTCATTGTCAATGACAACACAAAAACAGGATTGGCCAATAAAAGGGTGATAGATCGGTTGCTGCCTGAATTTTCAGGACAGGCAGAATTCGAATTTCTGGAAGCGCTGACCATGCCCGATCTTATCTCAACGATTCAACAACTGCCGTCGACTGCGATTATGCTGCTGATGTCTTTTAATCGGGACGCGGCCGGCCAGGTTTACGATTACGATACAAGCATCAAACTGATTTCGGAAAAATGCCCGGTCCCGATTTACGGCATCTGGGATTTTTATCTGGGCAAAGGCATCGTTGGTGGCAAACTGACCAGCGGAAAGGCTCAGGGTGAAGCCGCGGCCGCAATTGCCTTGAAAATTATCGGCGGCACGAGTGCCGACGAAATCCCAGTTGTCATCCAAAGCCCCAACCGCTGGATGTTCGATTACCGTCAACTGCTTAGGTTCAAGATTGATGAATCCCGTCTTCCTGCCGGCAGTGAGGTTGTCAATCGTCCCCGGTCAGTCTACCGAGAATATAAGACAATCATCTGGATCACCTTGACAGCACTTCTCATACTGACTTCGTTGAGTGTTTTTTTAATGGTCGCCATTGAAAAGCGGCGCAAGGTTGAACAGCGTTTGCTTGAGAGCCAACAGTTCATCACGGGTGTCACCGGCAATGTTCCCGGGGTGGTGTACCAGTTCTATGCAACGGCGGACGGCCAATTCGGCTTGAATTTCGTGAGTGGCAAGGCCTTTGAAATCTTTGAACTGGACGTCCCCACGGAACACTTTTTCTCTGTCTTTTCGGCGCATGTTCACAAGGACGACCTGGCGCGGTTTAATGAATCCATCACAAACGCGGTAAAACACGTCAGCCCCTGGCATTTTGAAGGCCGTTTTGTCAAACCGTCCGCCGAGATCATCTGGTTTTCCGGCAACTCCATTCCTCACCGTGAGGACGAAACGATCGTTTTTGACGGTGTGCTCATGGACATTACCGGCATCAAGGCCGTTGAAGAAAAACTGTTGAAATCCCAGCGTCAGATGTTCCAGATCATCAATTTCCTGCCGGACCCCACCTTTGTCATTGACCGGAAGGGCCGGGTCATCGCCTGGAACCGAGCCATGGAGGAGCTGACCGGTGTCAAGTCCGAAGATATGCTGGGACGGGGCGATTATGAATATGCCCTTCCATTCTACGGCGAGCGCCGCCCGGTAATGATTGACCTGGTTGGTAAATGGAACGACGAAATTGCCAACACATACAAAGATATCAAGAAAAGGGGAGATCTCCTGTTTTCGGAAACGCAAGAGCCGCACCAGCCCGTCGGCAATCGACATTTTCTCAACACGGCGGGACCGCTTTACGACGATGATGGCTCGGTGGTGGGTGCCATCGAAACCATCCACGATATCACTGAGCGTCGACAAACCGAGGCGAACTTGCGACTGATGAAACGGTTGGTGCAAGAAAGCCCAGTAGTGGTCTTTCGCTGGCAGGCAGTGGAAAACTGGCCGGTGGTATACGTTTCCGAAAATGTGAACCAATTCGGCTATTCAGCGGAAGATCTCCTTTCCGGGAAGATTTCCTTTCCGACCATTATTCATCCGGATGACCTGGCACGGGTGGCAGAAGAGGTGATGGCATACTCGCGTCAGGGAGTTATGGATTTCAAGCAAGAATACCGCTTGATCACTAAATCGGGAAACATTCGGTGGGTGGATGACCGCATGGTCATCGAGCGGAATGCCAATGGAACCATCACCCATTACCAGGGGGTGGTGCTGGATATAACCGACCGAAAAACGGCCCAGATAGAAACCATCCAACGGCAAAAGTTCTTGGAGTCGGTGCTCTACCACGCTCCCGATGCGATTATCGTCCTGGATGCCGATCACCGGGTCGTCGATTGGAACCCTGGTGCCGAGAAGATCTTCGGTTTCAACTGCGATGAGGTGCTCGGGCGTGAATTGGACGAACTGGTCGAAAATGACGACTCTCGGATGGAAGCCGGGCAAAAAACCCGCAGCGTTCTGTCCGGCAAGCGCGTCGAGGCCTTCGAAACCGTGCGTTACCGTAAAGACGGGACGCCGGTAAACGTCATTGCCGCCGGGTCACCCATTATAGTCGACGGCGGCCTGCAGGGTGTGGTGGCCATGTACACCGATACTTCGGCCCTGAAACAGGCGGAATGGGAAATTCGGCGCAAGGAGCGCATGCTGCGCCGAATCATGGATATCGTACCTTCCATGATTTTTGTAAAAAATACCCAGGGAAAGTTTATCATGGCCAATCAGGCGGTGGCGGACAGTTACGGCTTGACGGTTCATGACCTTGAGGGCAAGTCCCATGCGGAGATCCATCCTGATCCCGACCAGGTAAAACAGATGCTGGCCGATGATCTTAAGGCGCTGGAGTCCGGCCGCCCGCTGTTTGTTCCGGAAGAGCCCTACCGTGATAGCAGCGGTGCTACCCGCTGGCTGGAAGTGATCAAGGTTCCCTGCGATGAGGCGGACTTCGGAGAACCGGCCATCGTGGGCCTGGCCACGGACATCACCGAACGCCGCGCGGTGGAGGCGCGTATCCAGGAGAGTGAGAAACGCTACCGGACCATTTTCGAAAACACTGGTACCGGAACGGTACTTAGTGAGGCTGACACGACGTTGTCCATGGTCAACAGCGAATTCGCCGCCATGGTGGGGTATTCCCGGGAAGAGATCGAAGGCCGGATGAGTTGGACGCGCTTCATCGCGGCCAAGGATGTGGAACGCATGAAGGTGTACCATTTCAACCGGCGCAAAGACCCCTCCAGCGCCCCCACGCAATGGGAGTGCGGGCTAGTGAACCGGCAGGGCAAGATCAAGCGCATGCTGCTCAAAGTACGATTGATTCCAGGCACCCAGACCAGCGTCGGCGCCTTCCTGGATATCAGTGATCAAAAGCGGGCCGAGGAGAAGATCAAGGAAGCCAACCGCATGCTGCGACTGGTGCTGGATACCATTCCGGTGCGGGTGTTCTGGAAAGACCGGGATTGCCGCTACTTGGGATGCAATCAGCCGTTTGCCGAAGATGCCGGACGATCCGCTCCAGAGGATCTGATTGGGAAAGACGATTATGAAATGGCCTGGATTGATCAGGCCGACCTGTATCGCGAGGATGACCGGCGCGTCATGGAAGCCGGCGATGCACGAATCAACTACGAGGAGCCGCAAACCACCCCGGACGGGCGAACCATCTGGCTTCAGACCAGCAAGGTCCCCATGCGCGACGGACAAGGCCGCATCATCGGCGTGCTGGGCACCTACCAGGATATCACCGAGCGCAAAGTCGCCGATGAAGAAGTCCGACGCCTGCGCAGATACCTGACCAACATCATCAACTCCATGCCGTCGATACTGGTGGGCGTAGATCTCGACGGCCGGGTCACCCAGTGGAACAGGCAGGCGGAACTGGCCACAGGCATAACCTTTGACAAGGCCCGGTCCCAACCCCTGACTGAGGTCTTTCCCCGGTTGACGGATGAAATGGCGCGCATCCAATCAGCCGTTCAGGAACGCCGGGTGCTCAGGGATACGAAAATTCCGAGGCATTCCAGCGGCGAGACGCGATTTGAAGACGTGACCATTTTTCCGCTGGTGGCCAATGGCGTGGAGGGGGCGGTGATTCGCGTGGACGATGTGACCGAGCGGGTACATCTGGAGGAGATGATGATCCAGAGCGAGAAAATGCTTTCCGTCGGCGGCCTGGCCGCGGGTATGGCCCATGAAATCAACAACCCGCTGGCCGGCATCCTGCAAAACGCGGCAGTGCTGGAAAACCGGCTGTCTGGCGACCTGCCCGCCAATCACGATGCGGCCAAGGCGGCAGGCATCACCATGGCGGCCATTCAACAGTATCTGGAACTGCGCAAGCTGCCGACCATGTTGGACAATATCCGCGCTTCCGGCAACCGCGCCGCTGCCATCGTCAGGAATATGCTCAGTTTTGCCCGCAAGAGCGACCGCATCATTTCCAGCCATGACATGGGTGTGCTACTGGACCAGACCCTTGAGTTGGCCCGGACCGATTACGACATGAAAAAGCGATATGATTTTAAACAGATAAGTGTTCTACGGGAGTATGATGAAGGCGTCGTTCCCGTGCCCTGCGAGGCAAGCAAACTTCAGCAGGTCTTTCTGAACATACTGAAGAACGGCGCCGAAGCCATGAGCGGCGAAGAAGGAAAATTTCCGCAACCGGTGTTTGTCCTGCGGGTAAGGGACGATGAGACGTGGGTTCGGGTTGAGATAGAGGACAATGGCCCGGGGATGGACCAGGAGACCCGTCGGCGCATTTTCGAGCCCTTTTTCACCACCAAACCGGTGGGCGAGGGGACCGGTCTGGGCCTTTCTGTCTCTTACTTTATCATTACCGAAAATCACCGTGGCAAGATGGATGTATTCAGTGCCGACGGTAAAGGCACCCGCTTCGTGATCCGTCTGCCAAAAGCGGGCAGGGCATGACCCAGAATCCGATGACCGGCAGCGTCATCGAGGAGGATCGGAACCATGGCCGCAGCACACATCCTGATCATCGACGATGAGAAAGGCGTTCGCGACAGTTTTGGAGCCCATCTGGAAGATTGCGGATATTCGATCCTCACCGCGGAAAACGGGCGCGTCGGGCTGTCCCTTTTTGAAAAAGAACAGCCGGACCTGGTGATTGTCGATCTGCGGATGCCGGAAGTGGACGGCATTCAGGTGCTCGAACGGATCAGCCGGGTTTCTCCCCTGACCCCATTGATCGTGGCTTCGGGCACCGGCATCATCACCGATGCCATCGACGCGCTGCATTGCGGTGCCTGGGACTATCTGATCAAACCCATCGAGGATTTGTCGATGCTTACCCATGCGGTGCATGCGGCACTGGAAAAAGGCCATCTGAAAAAGGAGAATCAGGATTACCGGAAGCATCTGGAAAAGCTGGTTGAAGCCCGGACCGTGGAGCTGGAAAAGGCGAATGCGCATCTCTCCCAGATCAATGCCCGGCTGCGGCATATCGTAGACACCACCCGTTCGCTCTCCTTTTGCAGTGAAGTCAAGGCATTCGGATCGTTGCTGCTGGAAGAGTTCGGTCAACACATGCTGGCCACCGGCGGCAGCATATACTTGAAAGAGGAGCACGGCCTTCGCCTGGTGCACACTCTGGACAGGGGACACGCCAGCGAATTTATTCCCTTCCCGTTGCCGCCAAAGTCGCTTTTCCAGCGCGCCATGGCTGAAAACCAGTCCATTCTGGTACGCAATATGGTTGACGGGGATGATCTGCAACCTAGCGGATACCGGGGATATGCCAACGGGTCGGCACTGGTGTTTCCGCTTCCGGACGAGGTCGGCGGCATCGCCGGCATCATGACCCTGCACAGCAAGACACCGCCCCCCTTCGTGGATCAGGACCGTGAGATCGGCACCATCCTTGCCTCATACAGCTGCGAGGCCCTCCGGGCGGTGCGGGCAACCGAGCAGCTTCGCGAGAGCGAGGCCCGGTTCCGTAAAATTCTTGACACCATACCTACCGGCATCATCATCGTCGATGCCGAAACCCGTCACATCGTATACGTCAATCCTACCGCTGCCGGTATGGTCGGATCGGATCCGTCAACGATCACCGGGAAGGTCTGCCACGAGGTGCTCTGTTCCTCTCTTGTGGGATGCTGTCCCATGGATCCGGAAAAAGAGATGGATCAAGGCGAACGAACCTTGCTCACTGCGGACGGCCGGGAAGTGACGGTGCTCAAGAGTGTTTCGCGGACCAGCCTGGCCGGCCGGGAGTGTTTTCTAGAAAGTTTTATCGACCTGTCAGATCAACTTCGAGCCGAGGCGGACAAAAAGAAGCTGGAGGCTCAGCTGCGCCAGTCCCAGAAGATGGAGGCCCTGGGTACACTGGCCGGCGGCATCGCCCACGACTTCAACAATATCCTCAGTGCCGTTCTGGGGTATTCGGAGCTGGGGCTGCAGGATCTGGATGATCCGGATCATCCACTCTATGCGAAGTTAAAGGCCATCAACCACGCTGGGCATCGGGCCAGGGACCTCGTGGAGCAGATCCTGGCGTTCAGTCGCATGCAGGAGCAGCTCCAGGCACCGATCAGGGTGGCTCCCATCGTCAAGGAAGCGATCAAATTGCTTCGGTCATCCCTGCCGGCCAGCATCCGGGTCAAGGTGCAGATCAAGGCCGACAGGCCGGTGCTCGGTGACCCCACTCAGATCCACCAGATTATCATGAACCTGTGTACCAATGCCTATCATGCCATGCAGGCGTCTGGGGGTGTCATGGAAGTCGCACTGGAACCGGTTTCCACCGATGCCCTTGATGCACTGGACCTGCCAACGGGCCAGTACCTGATGCTGACCGTCGCCGACACGGGGTCCGGCATCAGTCCGACCATCATCGACCGTATTTTTGAACCCTACTTTACCACCAAGGATAAGGGCAAGGGGACCGGTCTGGGATTGGCGGTGGTGCACGGCATCGTCAAGCGCCATGGCGGCGAGATTTCGGTGGAGAGTCGGGTGGGTGAAGGTACACGGTTCACCATATTTTTGCCTGTCTCCGGTGACGAAGCGGTGGAAAACGGAATTCATCCGGTCAGCTTGCCTCGTGGAACGGAGCATGTGCTGCTGGTCGACGACGAAGAGGATCTGGTGGTGATCGGCAGTGAAATGCTCCAGCGCCTGGGCTATCGGGTGACCGCCATGACCGCGAGTGCCGACGCCCTGGAGGCGTTCAAGCAAGACCCCTTCCGTTTCGATATCGTGGTTACCGATTACAACATGCCCGGATTGACCGGCGACCAGATGGCCAAGGAGATGCTTTCCACCCGACGGGACACACCCGTCATCGTCTGTACCGGATTTTCCGAAGTGTTTGATCAGAAACGGGCCCAGGCCATCGGGATCCGGCAGATACTGATGAAGCCGGTGACCATGCAAGGCCTTGCCCATGCGCTGCGGGAGGTGTTGACGCCCCCTTGATCTGCAACTAATTGAAAGTTTTAATTTTTTAATCCAGCGCAGGTCGTCTTGGGCCAACAGATGCCATGTCGGGGCTATATTTCCATCCCTGCCCGGAACCCTTGGTGGACGGCATCGAAGGCCAGGGCCACCTTGCCGGCATCGCCGGCCACCTTAAAGGGAATGCCCAATTCTTTGACTGCCGCCTCAAGCGGGTTGTAGGATGCGGCACCGGCAGCGATCACCACGGTGTCCGCAACGATCGTTTCAACCCGCCCGTCTTTTTCGATCTTCAGGCCTTTTGCGGTGATCTCCAGCGCTTTTGCCCCGGTGACCGTGGCCACATGGATGCGGGACAACTCCTGCATCATGCCCCAGCGCGTGGACTTGCCGATGTCCTTTCCCACCTTGTCCAGCATTTCTACCAGAGTCACCTGCCGGGTGCCTCGGGTGGCCATTTCGAACAGTGTCTCCGGGTCTTCGGCACGGTTCACCAGCAGGAACTTGATGCCTTCGGCGGACAGGGTTCCCTTTTCGGCCAGGAAGAGGGCCGTTTCCACGCCGACCGCTCCTCCACCGATGATGACCACGCGTCGGCCGGTTGTCACTCGATCCGCCAGCACGTCCCAGGCCTGCACGACGTTTAGCCGGTCGTTGCCTGAAATGGACAGGGAAATGGGTGTTGCGCCGGTGGCCAGGATCACTGCATCGGGGGCTTCGTTCCGGATCAGCGTTTTTTTTACTTCACAACCAAGCCGCGCAGGAATCCCCGCCAGCTCGACCTGCCGGGCCAGATCCTCCGCCAGACAGGCGAATTCGGCTCGTCCGGGAGGGGCTGCGGCCAGGAAAAGCTGGCCGCCCAGACGGTTGGACGATTCGAACAACGTCACCCGGTGTCCCCGTTGGTGGGCGGCCAGAGCGGCGCTCATGCCCGCCGGGCCTCCGCCCACCACCATCACCTTTTTCGGCGGCGATACCTTTTCAACGGCCAGTGCACTCTCATGGCCGGCCCGGGGATTGCACATACACTCGACGTGCTTGAGCTGGAACAGGTGATCAAAGCACCCCTGGGCGCAGGCAATACAGTGGATGATGTCGTCTTCCTTGCGCCGGCGAGCCTTTTCCGGAAGCCATGGATCGGCAATCAGGCTGCGGCCCATGGCCACCATGTCACACATGCCATCGGCGAGCATTTCGCGGGCCGTGGCCGGATCGTTGATGCGATGGCTGGCGATCACCGGCACATCCACCCGTTCGCGGATGTCCTTGGCCAGGTAGGCAAACACCCCCCGGGGCACTGCGGTAACAATCTGGGGCACCCGGGCTTCGTGCCAGCCGACGTTGATGCACAGGGCATCGGCAGGCCCGGCCGCCAGCGCCCGGGCATATTCCTGAAGCTCCAGGCGACCGTTACCGCCGGGCATGAAGTCGTTGCCGTTCATGCGTACGATCAAGGGGTAGTCGTCCCCGACGGCGCTGCGTACGGCGGCCATCACTTGCAGTCCGAAGCGCATGCGGTTTTCCAGGCTGCCGCCATACTGGTCGGTGCGCCGGTTGGTGAGTGGGGAAAGAAATTCGCTGATCAGATAGCCGGTCCCGCTGAGCACTTCCACGGCATCGAACCCGGCGGTTTTTACACGCAAGGCGGCTGCGGCAAACGCGCCGATGGTCTGCCGGATTTCCGCTTCGGTCAACGCCCTGGGGATCTCACCGGTCATGCGCGAGGCAACGGGAGAGGGCGCTACCGGCTGCTTGCCGTCCAGAAAGAAGGAGAAGTTGTATCGGCCCGCATGGTTGAGCTGAACGGCACTGCATGCGCCGTTTTCCTTGATGGCCGCCGCCAGCCGGGCGAGGCCGGGAATGAAGGTGTCGTCGTGGGCGCCGATGTTCTGGCTGTTGCCGGACAGGTCGTCCACAGTGGCATAGCCGACGCAAATCATGCCGGCGCCGCCTTTGGCGCGCTCAGCATAAAACGCCGTCAGCTGGTCGGTGACCTTGAATTCCACAGCCATTCCCAGGTGCATGGCCGGCAGGTAAATCCGGTTCTTGACCACAAGCCGGTTGATGGTGATGGGCTGGAAGAGGGGATCCTTCATGTCTTTTTCTCCTGGTTGCGCGGTTGATTTTTAAGTCCCTTGAAGGCGATCAGCCGCCTTTGCATGATGCGGTCGATGACGTAGACCCTCAGGGCCCGTGCCATGCGAGTGAGTTCCAGGGTCATGGCGGCATCATTTTCAAAGGAGAGCGCCTCGGTGTATTTTCGGCGCAGGGCAATTTCCTTTTCCACCATGATATCGGCCAGGTCCGGATAAAATGCCAGATCCGAAACGGTGATTCCCAGATCGAATCCCTTTTTAAGCATTCGAGCCATGGCCTGATCCTCGGCATCGAACCGACCGTCGGCCATGGTGACGAGGATGCGGGCTTCGCACAGCTCGTTGACCTGGTCGGCATTCAAGCCGGTGCATTTGTAAAAAGCAGGCCTGTCCATGCTCCTGCCCCGCGAACTGAACAACGACGCCTGAAGTTCCACCAGCGGGGCCACGTCCCGGCCGTTGTCCATCTCTTTGAGCAGGCCCTTGATGGCGTTCAGAGGCAAGCGGTAACGGGACTGGATCTGTTTGATGAAGGCCACCCGCTCCACACACGACGGATGGTAGTAGGCCATGTTGGGGTGGGTGCGCACCGGCTGGGGCAGCAGGCCGGTATTCACATAAAGAATAATGGTGGATTTGGGAACGCCGGTGGCACTGACGACTTCCTTCATCTTGAGAAAGTGGCTGCCGTTTCGTGTCGATGGCTTTTGCTTGTTTTGTGGCACGATGATTTTCCGGTGCAGGGTGTGTTCCGGCATGTTGAACCGCGATAGCGAGCGCATTCTCCGCGGCTGGTCGCCGGGAGGGTTTAAATAGTGTGAACTTGAACTTTACACTTTAGGCATAAACCATTTCCCGGTTCACCTGTCAAGATCCTTAAATCGTCACCGGCCCATCTGCCTGTTGTTTTACCTTGACAATGGGTCGCCAACTGGCTATTAAATTAAAATGCCTAACGACCGGTCGGTAAATCTTTGTCTATTTCATGCCCGTTGATTGGCTGCCGGTCGCTGCCCGTTAAACCCGGAGGAACAGTCTTTATGGCCGACATGAAAACGACCATAAAATCCGTTTGCATCGATCTCTTTTTCAAAAAAGGATACTTTGCCACCAGTATCAGCGACATCGCCAAGGGCAGCGGCATCCAAAAGGCCAGCATCTATTATCACTACGCCAGCAAAGAGGACTTGCTGTTTCACATATTAAAGTCCACCATGGACGATCTGACCGCCACCTTGAAACATGGACTGGCGACAGCGCAGGGTATCGAACAGCGAATGCGGGCGGCGGTGCGCAGCCACGTGTGCTTCCACCTGGAACGCCAGAAGGAGAATTTCATCGCCAACGCCGAGTTGCGGGGACTAACACCCGAGCACTATCGGTCCATCGTCAAGAAGCGGGATGAGTACGAGTCGGTTTTTCAGGATCTCATTCGCCGCGGGATGAACGAAAGGGTGTTTGCTGATGTGGACGTCAAGATCCTTTCGTACGCGATTTTGACCCTCTGTACGGCCGGCGCTACCTGGTACAATTCCAACGGGCGTTTGACGGTGGGTGAGATCGCCGACATCTATGAAAATTTTATCATCAGCGGATTGAAGCAGGGCCGTATCGAACACACTGCCGGCCGCTGAAAAGGATATCTTTACCGGTACCGAAAAGAGGCGGATGCCGCAACGATAAAATATGGCATCGCCGCCCGCGCTGCTGCGGAAAGGAGGTCGTCGTGGATTTTGATCTGACCAGAGAACAGGAAATGATTCGCAAGGAGGTCCGTAAGTTCGCCCAGAGCGAGATTGCGCCAGTGGCCCTGGAGCTCGACGAAGCGGAGGAATTTTCTTCCGATCTCACGCGTAAGATGGGCGAGATCGGCCTGTTCGGCATGTTTGTCGCTGAGACATACGAGGGCCAGGCCATGGACTATATCTCCTACATCATCGCCGTGGAGGAGATTGCCCGGGTGGACGGCTCCCAGGCGGCAACCATTGCGGCAGGGAACTCCCTGGGGATCGGCCCGCTTTACTACTTTGGCAGCGAGGAACAAAAACAAAAATACCTTCCTAAACTTTGCAACGGCGAGGCATTGTGGGGTTTCGGGCTCACCGAACCCACGGCCGGTTCAGATGCCGGCGGGTCCAAGACCACGGCCGTGCGAGACGGCAACGAGTGGGTCATCAACGGCTCCAAAATTTTCATCACCAACGCGGCCAGTGACATGACGCTAGGGGTGACGGTCCAGGCTATTACCGGCACTCGCCCCAACGGGAAACCGGAATACACCTGCTTTATCGTGGAGAGCGGCACCCGCGGCTTCAAGGCCGTGGCGATGAAAAAAAAGATGATGTGGCGTTCATCCAACACGGCGGAGCTCTATTTTGACGATGTCCGCGTGCCGTCGGCAAACATCCTGGGGCAGCAGGGTGACGGCTTTCACCAGATGCTCAAGACCCTGGACGGCGGCCGGCTTTCCATTGCCGCCATGGGCCTGGGAGGCGCCCAGGGCGCCTATGATGCCGCCTTGAAATATGCCCAGAAGCGCGAACAGTTCGGCCAGCCCATTTCCAAATTCCAGGCCGTGGCCTTCAAGCTGGCGGACAGCGCCATGGAAATCGAATGCGGCCGCAACCTGCTCTACAAGGCCTGCTGGCTGCGGGACCACAAGCGCCCCTTCGAGAAAGAGGCCGCCATGGCCAAGCTCTACTGCTCGGAGCTCATGGGGCGGGTGGCCGACCATGCCGTGCAGATTCACGGTGGATACGGACTGATGAAAGAGTACGATGTGGAGCGCTTTTACCGCGATCAGAAACTATTGGACATCGGTGAAGGCACCTCGGAGGTCCAGCGTATTGTCATTTCCCGATACATCGGGTGTTAATTTTTTCAAAATAGATATCCTTATGCGGAGGAATGCATGAACGATGCGATTTTGCTCACCGAGCACCAGGACGGAGTGACCGTCATCACCTTGAACCGACCCGAGGTGATGAATTCCTTCAATTTCGCGCTGCTGCATGCGCTGGCGGCCAAGATTGACGACATCCGCTTTGACCCCGATGTTCGCGTAGTCATTATCACCGGATCAGGCGACCGGGCCTTTTGCTCCGGTGCGGACCTCAAGGAGCGGGCCACCCTGTCACCCATTCAGGTCAAGGAGTACATCTTTACCATCCGCAACCTGTTCACGGCCATCGAACAGCTCAACAAGCCGGTGATCGCGGCGGTCAACGGCGTGGCGCTGGGCGGCGGAACCGAACTGGCCCTGGCTTCGGACATCCGCATCGCTTCGGAAACCGCCAGCATGGGACTCACCGAAACCCGGCTGGCCATCATCCCCGGCGCCGGCGGTACCCAGCGGCTGCCTCGCCTGGTGGGCAAGGGCAAGGCCAAGGAACTTATTTTTACCGGAAAGCGCATCAGTGCGGCCGAGGCCCTGGCGATTGGCCTGGTGAACCGGGTCTGCGCACCCGCGGTTCTCATCGAAACCTGTCGGCAGATGGCAGCCGAGATCTGTGAAACGGGCCCCGTGGCCATCGAACAGGCCAAATACGCCATCAACTACGGCATGGAAACGGATCTGTCCACAGGCCTGGCCATCGAATCCAATGCATACTGGGTTTGCATTCCCACCCAGGACCGGCTGGAGGGCCTGGCCGCTTTTAAGGAGAAGCGAAAACCGGTTTACAAGGGCTGTTGACCGGACACGGGAGAATCTGCTCATCCGAGCAGGTGTCTGGGGTGCCCATCCATTCAGATCACATGAAGACAATAAGGAGGCTGTATGACCGAATATGATTATTGGAAAGTTTTTCCGAGAATGCCCAAAAAGGTAACCTTGGGTGACATCACCGTGCGGGATGGGTTTCAGCATCTGGAAAAATTTATCTCCACCCGGGCCAAGATCTTTTACGCCGAGGAGATGATCTTTGCCGGTTGCCGCAACATCGAGGTGACCAACCTGGGCAACCCCTACCTCATGCCCCAGTTCAGTGATGCAGAACAGATTCTGGCGCACCTGCGCAGCGATCGCTTCCGTGGACGCTGCAAAAAGAAGGGTATCAATCCGGACGACATCACCATCACCGCCGTAACCATTCGGGAACCGGGTGTGGACCGGGCCATCGAGCTGGCCAAAAATGGCGTCGGCCCTGATCGGTGCCTGATGATGGTCTCCACGGAGGAGGAACACCATTTTGCCAACTCCGGCCTGACCCTTCCCGAATACTGGAGAGAGTGCGAAAGTGCCATCCGTAAATGCCGGGATGCCGGCCTTCAGATGTGCGGTACCGTCAGTACCATCTGGGGCAGTCCCATTGCCGGTGCCACCGAATTGAAGGACGCAGTGGAGTTCACCAAGCGCTGGCTGGAAATCGGCGCCACGGACATCGAGCATGCCGATCACGACGGTAGTGCCTCGGCTGCAAATGTTTACCGCTATTTTTCCATGATTCTCGACGAAATTCCCGACACCTCGGTACACATCGCCCACTTCCATGAAACCAAACGGGTGGCGTCGGCCTCGGTGCTGGCGGCCCTTCAGGCAGGCATATGCCATTTCGAGGGAACCTTGGGCGGTCTGGGCGGACAACCGGCCAATTTCCTGGACGACTGCCCGGTTCCGGGTACCGGCGACTATTATTACGAAGATCCCCGCTACGTGGGATTGACCTGTTTCGAAGACATGCTGGTGCAGATCGATGAAATGGGTATCGAACACGGCTACGACGTGGATCGCGTGTTGTGGCTGGGGCGCCAGTTGGAACGGACCGTGGGCCATCGCCTGAGGAGTGAAGCGGTGATCAATGGGCGCACACTCAAGGAGGGCCATCCCAAATTTGCCCGACCAGGGTTAAAAAAGCTCAAGGAGAAGATGGCCGAGGCACCCGGCCAGAAGCTGCCCGCCGAATGGGCCGAAAAGGCGGTGCTTCCGGAGCGCTATCGCCCCTGATTGCATTGACCCGCGCTTGAAACCGGGGCATGATAGGCAGGCAACCCACTGCACCCAATACCGATCCCAAATGCAAAACCGGGATGCGTCAACCAACCAGGAGCATTGCCATGGAAACAGGCGAAAAAAAACCCCACATCAACGTGGATTATTTCGAAGACCTGACCGGCCGAATTAAAGAGGGCACTTGCAGCCAGCCGGAGGGCGGCCAGGAAGATATCGGCCAACGGATCAAAGCGATCCGCAAAGCCAAGGGGCTTTCCCTTGAAGAGTTGTCCCACATGACCGGTTTTGACGTGGAGCTGTTGTCCAGCATAGAAAACTGCGAGGTCCAGCCCCAGTTGGGGACAGCCATCAAACTGTCCAAGGCCCTGGACAGCGCCTTTGGTCGACTGGTGTCCGGTGTGGGAGAGAAACTCTATTCCATCACCCGCAAAGGGGAGCAGAAAATCGTTTCCCGATCGACCTCGCAGAAGGGAAAGAAACAGGCCTACACCTACCGGAGCCTCGCTCCCGAAGTCAAGGGACGGCATATGGAATCCCTGATCGTCCAACTGGAAGAGGCGCCGGACTCCCAGCGCTCCGTCCACGACGGCGAAGAGTTTATATACGTGCTCGACGGCAGCGTCTCCTTGGACATCGGGGACGATCATTTCGATCTGGCTGAAGGGGACAGCGCGTATTACCTGTCAACCACCCCCCATCTGATTGCCGCCGCGGCGGGCAGGGCGACGATTCTGGCGGTGATTTACGGCGGTTAGCGCCGGTGAGAAACAAATGGTGAATCTCAAGCGGTGCGAATTATATTTTGATTGGTTGGATTTAGGGTGCTGTTAGGCCCAAAAAGATACCCTGCGCGGCAGCACAGGGTATCTCTTACCATAACGGTCTAACGATTGTGATCAGGCGATCAGGGAACCGGTGAATCCAAAACAAACCCACGATAGTGTTGGTTGATGGTGTAGGAATTCCCGGCTATCCGGTTGTTGTTATTTACGTCGATTGCCTCGCTAAATGGGTACGGTTCGACAAAGGGGTAGGTGTAAAAATCATTGTGAATTCCCAGATCGTAGATGACGTTTCCATACCAGGCGCACGCATGAACAATCGGCCGGGTGACGCCGCCTTGGCTGTATATCTCACCGGTTTCGGCGTAGCCGACAATCAGGCCGTTATCGTTGATGGCGGTGGCATAGCTATTGGCGCCACCAAGAGTGCCGAGATCGGTCATCTGGCCTACGCCGCCTACCAATTGCCAGACGAAGGCGTGTGTCGCGCCACTGGCTGTGGTGGAGTTGCCCACCACCTGGTCGTGAATGTTCAGATCCGTGGCTTCGCTTGTGCTTCCACCTAAAGTGCCGAGGGGATACATAGAGCCGCCATCCCAGAAATAGGCCATGTCACCGGATTTTCCTACGATGTGGCCGGTTGGCAGACTTTCGTTGATAGCGCTTGCCGTCGTTAAGGTCGCACCTGGAAGATTGTTCAGCGATTGGACTACACCCAAGTCAAGATCATGAAACACGGAGGTGGTTTCTTCGGAGTTGACAACCGCCTGATTGTTGCTGTTGATTCCGACCGGTACGACAAGTGCGGCGCCCACGATTAGGCCAAGGTTACCAAATCCGGCTCCCTTATCCCAATAAAAGCCAAGAATGTCATCATTTGCCGCAATCTCTCTGTTGAAAAGAACATAGTCCTGACTGATGCCGTGGGTCTCGGAGAAGCTCCCATCGGTAAGGGGAGGAAGGTCTGTCATTACACCAGCGGCCCAGTAAAAAGCGCGTTTTTCCATTTCGTCCGGCCAGCCAATGCCGGTGGTAGAGTTGCAAATGACATCTCCGGTTGGCCCGATGCCTATAGCCTCGCTGTAGATAAACGGATTCGGGTCAGATGCGGTGGGATCGTAGACAGGTATTCCGATATCACCATGGATACCTAAATAGGTCATTGTTCCACTGCCAGCATCCCACAAAAATGCGGCTTTCGTCGGCCCGCCTGTTCGGGTTGTCTGGCCAGCTACGTTGTCATTTTCACCAAGAGCCATTATTCTTGTTTCGTACCAATTGTCTCCAGCACCAACCAAGTCGCCAATATCCTGCAGCGGACCCAGCGTGCCGGGAGGCGCCACCGTTCCCTGGGTGATATTACCGGTGCTACCGCCGCCGGTCCCCCCCCCGTCAGAGTCGCTGGCACCGGAGCTGCACCCGACAAGCAAAAAAGCAACCAGTAAACCCATGCCAAAATACTTGATTAAGCCAGGCCGATTAATCATTATTTCCCCACTTTCTATACGTTTGGCAAAAAACTCCATCTGCTGATAATGTCCGCACGAATGGTGCCAGTTCTGATAAAAAAGCGACCATCATTTTTGTGAAAATGGGGTCGCTTTTTAAAAATGCACAGGTCATGGTTCGCAGAGCTTCGCCATCAGCAAATGGTCTAACGTTGTTCCAATTGAACAATTTTCGGATTCATGAAAATTAGCAATTCATTGCTTTCCGTCTCATCCAGATTGCTCTGGAACAGCCAGCCCAATACAGGGATCTTGTGAAGTCCCGGGAAGGCCTGCTTTTGTAGGTTCGATTTTGATTTGATGATCCCCCCGATGACAATCGTATCCCCGTCGTTGACCAGCAGCTGGGTTTGCGCCTCGTTGGTGGCGATGACGGGTACACCGTCTATAAATTCGATGACATCATTTTTCTGGATAACGATATCCATGGAAATCCGGTTGTCTGGCGTTACGTGGGGGGTGACTTCGAGCAGGAGATCGACATCCTTGAATTTCACGGAAGAACCGCCCGCAGAATCGCGCTCCAGGTAGCCAATTTCCTGTCCCTGCTTGATCATGGCTTTTTTGTTGTTCAGGGTTGCGATTTTGGGTGCCGACAGGATTTTCCCTTTATTATTGGATTCAAGGGCGGTCAGGATGGCGTCCAGGGTAAAGGGTGTGCCGGCGATTTTTGCATAATTGAGGGTGAATCCATTGTTGGTCGCCGCCGGATAGTTCATGGCGACGCCCGTGGTATATTGGGACCCGCCGTTGTTGATCGTCACCGGCCCCACACCTAAATTCCACTGAAATCCCAGTTCCTTGGAATAGTTTTCGTTGACTTCGACAACGCGGGCTTCGATGATCACCTGGGATGTGACCTTGTCGATCTGTCGTGCAATATTCAGTGCCTGTGCAATTTTGTCGGCAGTGTCCGTGATGATGATCTGATTGTTCTTGACATCGACGGAAACAGAGCCGCGATCTTTGGTTACAATGTTTTCGATATGAGGAAGCACCTCTTTGGTTGCATCGGAGTAGCTGATCGGTATGTATCGTGTTTCCAACGGTTCCAGCGCTCTAATCTGTTCTTTCTCTTTTTGCAGGGAGGCGATTTGTGCCTTGCGGAGATCGTTTTCCTGCTTCAACGTGGCCAAGGTGGCAATCCGGACGATGTCGCCCTCCACGATCATGCCAAGTTGGTTCATTCTCAGCACCAGGTCCATCACCTGATCCCATGGAACCGGTTTATCAAGGGTCAGGGTAACTTTGCCGCTGACATCCTCGTCGATGGCAAAGTTCTTGCCACTGACTTCCCGAAGGATCCGGAAGACATTCTTGATATCGGTCTGGAAGAAATCCAGCGCGATTTTTTCACCGGTGTACTGCTTGACGCTTTTTTTCAAAATCATGGCCTGGTCGGTGTCGAATGTCATCTCAGCAGTGGGACTGAAAGAGACGTCGTTCGCCGTTTCGGTCGGTTTAGTCCCTGCAACGGCCTGTTTGTCGCCGTCAGTCTGAACTGTTTTGGGGTAAGTTGAAGCAACATCGGCAGGCCCGATGGTTTCTTCAAGCGCCTTTTTCCAGGCAGGCAGATTGGTCTCATCAGCCGGCGCCGGAGGAACAGAAGAGGCTTCAAAGTGAATCAACAGCAATCCCCCGGTTTGCTCAGTATAGTAAGCCACGGGTTCCCGGAGCTCGATGGAAAACAGGGAAAAATCCTTCATGGATGACAACTGGATGGGCATGATCCGGTTAACCGCGCTTTCGAATCGGGTCGTTATCATCGGGCGTTGCCTGAATTCGGCAATGTTGGCCTTCATCAAGCGCAATTCAAGAAGTTTGTCGGATATTTTTTGGATGTCGTAGTCGACCGGGGAGGTCGTTTCGATAGACAGCGTGGATCGGCCATCTTTTTCTCCAAGAAAATCGATACGATTCACCCATATCAGGTTTTCTTTGCCGATCTTGGCTCCTGTACCTTGAAAAGCGCCGGATGGTTTGACAGATGTGAAGGGAGTGGTTTGAACGGATTGTGCTTCTTTGGACATTGCCGGTTGTTGGACAACGCCTGATTCCGCTGCCGATGCGTCGCCGCCAACGGTTGATCCGGAGGTGTTTTTGGGGAACTGGATTCTGAGTGAATTGCCGTCCTGAACGACATTGTAAGGAACATCCGAGGCCAGCAGGATTTCGATACGCGTGGTGTTTTTAGCCTCAATCTGGCTTGCGTGAATTGAAGTGACAGGGTTTCCCGTCGATTTTACATTGGATTGCGCAACGTTTAGTCGGGTGTTTGGGAAATAGAGAACCACACCTAAAGGAAGTGGCTGTTTTACCGAGGTGTAAGTCAACGGCTCGATCCCGTCGATGACGACGTTCATCGATTCCGGTTCTTCAGATAACCCAATGGAAGTGATTTCCATGGATGGCGAAGGATCAAGGCCGGGTGCACTTGTTTGACGATCCGCATTCTGGGTGGCACACCCTGTAAAAATGAAGGCAACCACCAATCCGAGGCAAAAAACAAGTGTCAATTTTTGTGAAAATTTGATCCTGAAGTTGTGCATATCACTCTCCAGCCGGTTTCTGAAGTTTCATTTCGGTATTTTGAAGAACTAGCTCTCCCATAAGGTTTTCTATCTCTTCTTCGACAATCACGCTACTGGCGTTGATTTGTGTCACAATGCCTGAATTAAGACCGATATATGTCCCGTTTTTGATTATAAACCCTTTGCCTGTGTTCTCTTCCACAAGCGCCCTATTTCCGGAAGACGTTCGAATGATTGCAACCAGCTTCAGTTGATTAAGGCTGATCTTTTCCAAAGGCGTTTGCGGGATTCGTTTTTTTCTTTTGCTTCCGGTTTGATCAGCTGCAGTCTCTTTGTTTTCATCTCTGAATAAAGGTAAAAACGGGTTTAGCCGTTCTTTGGGGTCGTAAATTCGTTTTTCCACGCTTGCAGTTTCTTTTTCTGCAATTGTCGTCGGTTCGGGCGAGTCCACGGACGTATCAGATTGCGTATCCTCTGCCTGATTGGAGGGGGAGGGTAAGCTTGGCGCCGAAATTTTCTTGCTGACTACCGGGGCTTTGGATGGTTCCTTTTGATCCCCGCAGTTCCACAGGAAACACGAAACCAGTAGGACCAAGGTTAACACATAGCCAGTTTTTTTGAATTGAATTCGCATGGTTTTACCGCTTCTTCTTTTTCTTCTTTTTAGACTTTCCTGACGTCTTCGGTTGCTCATCGGAAGGTTCAATAAACTTATAGGTCACCGCCGTACATGTCGTCGTCAGTTTAGTGCTGTCCTTGTCTGGCTTCATGTCGATATTTTTAATGTTTACGATTCTGTTCAACCCGGCAACACTCTCAAAAAAGGTTGCCACCCCATGATAGTCCCCGGTTACTGTCATGGCCACAGGGATTTCGGCGTAGAAATCCTTTTTATCATCCGGTTTGGGCTGGAACAGAATAAAATTGAGTCCCGAGTCTGTTCCGGCTTTTGAAATACCGGTGAGCAGGGTGGGGATCTCTTCTTTTTCAGGTAATGCCCGCATGACGATTTTGAACTGTTCTTCAGCGTCTTGCATTTTTTTCCTGAAATCATTCAATTGCCTTGCATTCTTTTTTGCAATTTCCAGTTCTTTTTCAATTTTAGATAAGTTGGCCTTGAGTTGGTCGATCTTTTTCAATTTTGGCAGATATGAAAAGTAGACAAAAGCACCGATAATCACTGTCAACACTCCTGCCCAGATAGCGATCCGTTGGATTTTGGAAAGCTGCTCAAGCTTACTTATTACCGGATTGGTTTTCTCTATGGAAACCGCTGTGCCCTTCTTCATTTCCTCAATACCTATTTAGGTTGTTCTTTAAGGGGAGCCTTTTGGAACCTGACTTCAAAATTCTTCAATTCCAATCCCTTGACGGAGGTGTCCTGGTTGATGGACAGAAGTTTTACATTGACATATTTCCCTGACGTTTCGATTCGGGTCATATATTCCGCGATTGTCGGGTTGTCCAGGGCGATTCCGACCACCTTAACACTTCCGGATTTTTCTTCTAAACCGGTAAGCCACATGCGTTTTTCTATTACCAGTTTTGACATATCAGTGAGCAGTTCAACCGGTACCTTTCTGGTAAGCTCCAAGGATTTGATGACTTCAATTTTCTGGTTCAGCATAGCCAGCTTTTTCTTTATTTCCGCGATCTCCTGGTTGATTTTATTATACTTTTCAACCTGTGCCGTGGTTTCTGCAACTTTTTGGTTTAACGATTCTATTTTTCCGGACAGTAAGTAGTTAAACCAGGCGGCTACAATCACAACTAAGACAAGTGACAACAGGAAAATGGAAACTTGTCGCCTGACATTCTCTTTTTTTCTTGCGGCTCGAAATGGGAGTAAATTAATGCGTATCATTTGTCATCAACTTTTCTCGTTGCCAGTCCCATGCTGATTGAGGCTTGGGGGGCTATGCGTTTTAGAAATTCCACATCAAACCGGTTCTCATCTATGTGAAGCCCATCAAACGGATTTATGGTGGTCACTTCGGCAGAGGTCTCGACAGATAGCAACTGTCTGAATTCTTTTATATTGCCGCCACCTCCACTAAGAATTATTTTTTTAATTTGGTCATCTGGATAGGTCGAATAAAAGAAGTCTAAGGCACGCCTGATCTCCGTGCACCAATCTGAAACAACTGAGGAAACGATGTCGGAAAGATCTCCAGCGGTTATTTTATCGGATTGATCGCCGAACTTGATCTGCTCGGCCTCGTCAATGGAACAGTCGATCAGCGACGCAATTTTCTGGTTGATCTGGCTGCATCCGAGCGAAACGTCTCTCATGAAGACCGAAGACTTGCCTTTTAATATATTCAATGACGTCTTGCTTGCCCCGATATCGATGAGCGCGATGTTCTCATCTTCAGCGGGGGCATAATTAAACTCATAGATATTTTGAAGGGCAAACGCATCGACGTCAATGATGCACGGAATCAATCCCGCCATCTGGGCAAGATTCACGTAGTCATTGACCATCTCTTTTTTGGCGGCAACCAACAGCACATTCATCTGGTTTGGGTTGTTTTCGTTTTCGCCCAGAATTTGAAAATCTAAATTTACATCAGATATATCAAACGGTATGTATTGTTCCGCCTCGAAACTGATGGTGTCCTGAAGCTGCTCTTCCGGCATGGACTGAACATTGATTTTCTTTACGATGACCGAGTAGCCGCCGACCGAGATGGCAACATTATGCCCTTTAATCCCATAGTTTTTAAATAGTTGACGGATGGTTTCTGAAACCTGTTCCGCATCTTTTATCGCACCGTCCTCGATTAGGCCCGGTGGGATGTCGATGATGCCGAACCGTTCAAGGGAAACTCCTTTCTTCGTTTCGGAGATTTCCGCCGCTTTGATAGATCTGGACCCGATGTCAAGGCCAATTATACGGTCTTTTTTTCCAAAAAACATGGTTAGCTCTTTTATTCGCCAAAGATTTTTTTACTGTCCGAAAGGCTGTAACCCAGAGCCAGCAAGATTTTTCTTTTGGTCTCCAGCCGACACGGCTTCCCTTCTTCAATACGCGTGATCGTAATAGGAGAGACATTCGCTTCTCTCGCCAATTCCGATTTGCTCATCAAAAGGGATTCTCTTATTTTTTTCAACGAATTCTTCACCATTTGATCCATCGTCTTATGGCAACCCAAGAAGTAATGACAGCGTTCGCTTTTCAAAGAAGATTGGAGTTTTCTGTCCGTTCGTCTGAATGGATTCTCCAATCCTTGATTACGATTCAAGACCGAAAAGAATCTGTTGTCAAGTGAAATTATATGACTTTTATGCATAATTTTGTATATTTAATATATATTGTGGCTTCATATCAATAATTACCCTTATCTTGTGTGGCGACAGATTGACTTTTTTCATTTTTACGGTGAGCCTCGATAAATTCATAACTCAAGGTCCATTTTTCAAGGGTTGAATGGTTGATTGTTTTTAAGCTGCAGATTCCTGATGAATAAATCCACAGTTGCCCCTGACTCTGATCGGCACGGAGGCATGAATCGATGGTGAACTGAAATAACCTGTGGATCCTGGTATTTATTTCACAGCACATTGACATGGTACTCAGGTTTCTTTATATGGCACTACAGCGGTAGCCGGTTGTTAGCCATTTTATTCGGCACTAACGACGATTACTTTAGCACCATGTCGATACCCCCAATAAATTAATTGAATTTCGACGTGTCCGGTATATGCTGATTGATGTGACGTAGTGGTGTAATCGACCACCATGCATGTCGACTTATCGATCGATCCCATGAGCTTGATGCATTATTGGGTGAAACTTGACCTGCCACCGATGGCAGCCGCGGAACCATGATGAAGCCGTCCAGCATTGCAGAGCGGTCGAAACCCTTTCGTCTGGTAAAATATTTTACGTTTACCAGTCTTATTGTCATATTCATCGGCACCATCATCCTTTCCCTGCTCAACACCCACTGGGTCAGATCCATGCAATACCAGAAAAGCGAAGACTATGCGCTGCTGCTCATTGAGAACCTGAATCACCAGGTTTTTTTGCAGTTTATTCTTCCTGTGGGCTTAAAGTATGGAAAAATCGAATTGAGGAACCAGGAACAGTTTGAAAGAATGGACAGTGTCGTCCGCAGTACGCTGCACAGTTTCAAGGTTGAAATGGTCAATATCTACAGCAAGAACGACATCATCGCCTACAGTTTTTCACCTGAACTGGTGGGGATGGAAAATCTTGGTGGAACGTTCTATAAAAATGCGCTGGACGGGCGCTCATCATCTAAACTCGTTCAAAACGGTGCTTTCTGGGAAATACTGTTGGGGATTCCAAAGGAGATCAAGATCATCACATTTGCCCCCTTAAGGGCGGAGAAGCCTTTATCGCCGATATCCGGACCGGTATTGGGTGTCGTCGAGATCAGGCAGGACCTATCCAGCGATTACCGGAAAATATTCAAGTTTCAGGTGCTTGTGATATCCACCATCAGCATTGTCATGGGGATTTTGCTGCTTACCTTGATTTACGTGGTAAAGCGGGGCGAGGGGATCATCGAAAAGCGGGCCTTTGAACGGATACGGCTCAAGGACCAGTTGGCCCAGGCCAAGCATTTGTCTTCACTTGGAGAGATGGTTGCCGGTGTTTCCCACGAAATCAGAAACCCGCTGGGCATCATCAGCAGCTCTGCTGAATTGCTGAAAAAGAAAATGGCCCCGCAGGACAACCTGAATGCAATTGCAGATATCGTCGTTGCGGAATCACGACGTCTGAACAATATCATTACTGACTTTTTAAACTATGCGCGACCCAAAAAGCCCAACCGGAGCGCGTGCCGAATCGATGAAGTGATCACCAAAAATATCCATTTTCTCGAACATCAGATAAAAGAAAACGGATACGTTGTCAGGACTTTTTTCGATGACGAGATTCCCGTTATCATGGCCGATGGAGACATGCTTTATCAGGCATTTCTCAACTTGCTTATCAACGGGATGCAGGCGATGCCGCGGGGAGGTGCGATTGACGTGACCATTGAAGCGGATGAAGACTTTATATGGGTTTACATCGAAGATGAAGGAGAGGGTGTTTCCATCTCGGTCATGGAAAAGATCTGGGACCCATTTTTTACTACGAAGGAAAAAGGGACCGGGCTGGGGTTGGGGATTGTAAGAAACATCATCGAAAGCCATGATGGAATGATTCGGATTGATAACCGCAGTGAAAAAGGGGCCCGGGTTTCCGTCAAATTCCCCTTGGGTCATGAGGCCACGTAATGGAAACCATACTGATTGTTGACGATGAGATCAACTATACGCTTATCCTTGCGGCGGTTTTGGAAGATGAGGGATTTGAGACGCTCACAGCGAACAGCGGTTCAGAGGCCTTGGCCACCCTTTCCGAATCCGACGTCGATCTGGTGCTGACGGATATGAAAATGCCAGCCATGGACGGCATTGATCTGCTTGAGCGCATCAAGAAGGAAGATGCGGATCTTCCGGTAATCATGATGACGGCCCACGGCACCGTTGAAAAGGCTGTGGAAGCCATGCAGAAGGGAGCGTATAACTATATCCTCAAGCCTTTCGACAATGAACGGCTTGTTCTCTACGTGAACAAGGCGATTTCCATGTACCGCGTGGTCAAGGAGAATCGCCAACTCAGGCGTGCGGTAGAAGGCCGTTACAGCTTCCACAACATTATCGGCAAAAGCAAGGCCATGCAGGATGTTTTTCATATCATCCGGAAAGTCGCGCCGGCGGCGGCAACGGTCCTCCTCGAAGGGGCGAGCGGTACGGGAAAGGAGTTGGTGGCCAATGCCCTGCATTTCAACAGTCCAAGAAAGGACAAGCCGTTTGTAGCGGTCAATTGTTCCGCCCTGGCCGAGACGCTGTTGGAGAGCGAGCTGTTCGGCCATGAAAAAGGGGCCTTTACCGGCGCGGTTTCAATGAAAAAAGGGCGGTTTGAAATTGCAGACGGGGGGACGCTTTTTCTCGATGAAATCGGCGAGCTGTCGCAGGCCTTGCAGGTGAAACTGCTGCGTGTCTTGCAGGAGCGGGTGGTCGAGAGGGTGGGTGGGGTCAAGGCGATTCCCGTAAATATCCGACTTATTGTGGCCACCAACAAATCCCTCAAGGAAGAAGTGGCCAATGGTAATTTCCGGGAAGATCTTTTTTATCGGCTCAATGTGGTTCGGATCACCTTGCCGTCGCTGCGCGAACGGCTCGAGGACATCCGGCCCTTAGTGGGACATTTCATTTCCAAATACAGCGGCGAGCGTAATATGGGGTCGCCGGTGACCGGGATTGACCGGGAGGTGGAACGGCTGTTTTACGAATACGACTGGCCGGGGAATGTAAGGGAGTTGGAAAATGTAATCGAGCGGGCGGTCGTGCTGAGTCCAGAGGAAATCATTCAGGTGTCCGATTTGCCCAAGGACTTTATCGACAATGCCCATAGCACCCTGCATATGGATGGTATCCCGGTGGATGCGAATTTGTACGACACCCTGGCAATGGTGGAAAAGAACATGATCGTCCGGGCCTTGAAAAAGGCTAACTATATACAGGCCCACGCGGCAGAGCTGCTGGGAATCGGCAAAAGCGGATTGAATCAAAAAATCAAAAAATACCAACTGTTCATCAAAGACAAATCCTAAAACGGAAAAAAACGCTCGTGAATGAAAAAAAGGGCAACCAACGCGTTGCCCTTTTCTATTCGTTTGACATTTCACAAATTACCAGCAGCCAGCGTGTTTACGCCTGTTCACCCGCTGACTTTCTCCCTCACCAGGTCGCCATACATGCTCTCCGGGAAATCGGTTAAGAGCTGCCTGTACATATCGTCACTCTTCTCTTTCTCACCGGCGGCCTCATAAAGCCATCCCAGATTGAAAACCGCAGCGCTTTTCATGGTTTTTTCCGGGTCTGCCGAAATCATTTCAAAATAGTGAATGGACCGAGGGTGTTCCCCTTTCAGTACATAGGCATACCCAAGTCCGCTCAGCACGATGTTTTTCATTGCCGGGGATTGGTTGAAATCATTCAATGCGTTGGTATACATGGAAATGGCGGTGTCGGCATCCCCGGCACGGTAGCTGATGTCTCCGTATAGGATTCGGGCAATTTTTACCGCGTTTTTCGAACCGTATTTATTAAAAATATCTGCAAAATCGGTTTTTACCCGGTCATAAGCGGTTTGGGGATCGGTGTCCTGAAGCGATGCCGAATACGTGGCCATCGCTTTTTCAACCCGTTCGGAGGCCCGGTTTTCATTGCGGTCGGAAATCTGTCTCGCCATGACAAGGGCCAGAAGGATTGAGAAAAGGATCCCTGTACTGATCAGAATGGTTTTCAAATGGGATCGTCCAAAGGCGATCAGTTTTCCTGAAAAGGTGATAAACTGATCGGGCTCTTTGAGAAGCTGTTTTCGTGATGCTGCCCCTTTGACCATTAGTCCTCCATAATTTTTTTTATTCGAGTCCATCCCCCGGCGGGGATGTCGGCACCGACCACCTGACATACCTCATATCCACATGCCGAGGCAAGCCTGCCGCACTTTTCATGGGTATACCCTTTTACCAGCCCAAACAAAAAACCGGCCGCCCAGAGATCTCCGGCCCCGGTGGTGTCAACTGCCGCTCCCGTCCCCTGGGCCGGGATGCGGTAAACCCGATTCTCGTGTTGAATGAAGCTTCCCCTGGCGCCAACTTTCAGGACGGCTACTTTGACATGTCGGGCCAACCGGGCCAGCGCCCGTGTATCGTCATTAAATCCGGTGTAGGCCAGGGCTTCGTCTTCATTGGCGATGAGGATGTCGACATGCTGTTCGATCATCTCCTCGAGGATGGCTTTGGATTGCTCGACGACGGTGAAACTGGCCAGATCCAGAGAAATCAACGCCCCGGCATCTTTCGCGGCTTTCAACGAAGCCGCCATTAATGCGGGATTGAACAGCAGGTATCCCTCCATGTGAACCACCGCACTATCCGCAAAGCATTCCTGCGTGATCTCTTCGGGCTGGGTATCTGCCGATGCCCCCAGGTAGGTGATCATGGTGCGCTGGGCATCCGGGGTGATGATTGAGAGCACCCGGCCGGTGGGAAGTGACGATGTCATCAGCAAGGGGACCACCCCCCGTTCAACCAGGGCATCTTCAAAGAATCGTCCCGAGTCGTCGTCCCCTCGTTTGCCGACGAAGCGTGCCTGGCCGCCCAAGCGTGCGATGCCCACAGCCGTGTTGCATGCCGATCCGCCCGGTACAACGATGGGCGGGGTTGACGCCTGGCTCAGGATCTTTTCCAGGTCCGGCATGGCAACGAGGGTCATTCCGCCTTTTTCTACACCGATGCGGCTGATAAATTCATCGCTTTCGTTGACCAGTATGTCTACCAGCGCGGAACCGAGACCAACGATCCGCGTTTTCCCTCGTTGCAGTTTCAAGCCGACTCCTTGGTTAACCGGGCTTCTACCAGACCAGAGAACGATGAATCCACCCCTTATCGCCATCCGAATGGATCACGTGGAGCCATTCCCCTTTTTCTTCCAGGACTTTAAAGGGAACGCCGGTGTCCACGGTAAACAAGATGTCGTTGTCGGTCCCGGGCCCTGAACGGACATTGCACTTATCGTTAATCACAATTACGGTTTTGGTGTCGGCGAGAAGGGAGTTGTGAATCCATCCGCGGTCACCTTCGAAATCCTCGAACAGGCACCAGCTGCCCTCCTTCTTGACCACCTTCAAGGGATGATATTTTTCAACCTGCCAGATAACGGCATCGCTGGTATCCGGCCCGGAACGGATATTGGCGATATCGGTGCTCACGCTCAAGCGCTGTGCCCTGACGAGATCCGCGCCGGCAAAGACCATCAGGACGGCCAAAACAATCGGAATTGATTTATTCATTGTCGATAGTTGTCTTCATATGATCGCATCCCGTGCTTCAGGGAAAAGCGTCATCCCGTGCGCCAGCAAATTAATCACTGCTGTCCTTTACCTGAACCATCAGTTTGTGGGCTAATCCTCGTCCAAGCACGATTCGTTTGTAGTCGACACCGACCACCAGCTGCCCATGCCCTGAATTGGTGATCACGTCCACTTCATCACCCATTCTAAGGCCCATGGCCATTAAGCGTGCCCGTGCCATGGGGCCACCGTCCAGCCGGGCGATCACCAGCCGCTCCCCTTTCGGCGCTTCGGAAAGCGGAAGCAGTTTTCGGCGCTGGGACATGCATTGCGCGCAGATGCCGTACATCTCCATTTTATGCTGGAGCAGGTGGAAGCCGTGACGCTCGGCAACCTTGACCTGAAGCGCTTCCAGCTCAGGGTCTTCAAATTCCACGATCGCTCCGCATTTGGCGCAGACCATGTGGTCATGATGCTGACCCAGGTGCAGGTGTTCATATAGAATTTCACCGCTGTCGAATTGCTGTTTGCTGGCGAACCCATACTGACACATCAATTTCAACGTGTCACGGACAAATTCCGGGTCCAGCTTGAGTTTCAGGTCGTTGAGCCGTTCGATCATTTGCGCCGAGGAAACATGACCATCGGTCTGCATAAAGGCTTCCATGACCGCAAAGCGATCTTCGAAGTCGGTGATCTGATCTTTTTGAAACAGCTTGCAGAACTGTTCTTTTTCCTGTTTGTGAAGTGTTTGTGGCATGGATTGACCTTAACGAGACGGGGTAAACATAACGCGGTCCAACCAACGGTTAGGGTCTCATGCCGGCCCGGGGATGGTATAGGTGGTGCACGACCCGGAACTGCAGGTTCGGGTCTGGGTGCTGGTGTTGGAACCGGCGGGTTGGCTGGAACCACCGCCGGTCACGGTGTGGCTGGTGGTGGACAGGATGCGTTCCAGGTTCCCGGAACCGCAACCGGAACAGGCCATCTCCATCTCCTCTTGCTTGTTCATTACCAGAAATTCCATGTATTGATCACAATCAAGGCATTTGAATTCAAAAATAGGCATCTCGATCTCCTTTTAAAAATTTTCTAAATTTTGAACATCATCTTGAAATTGTCAAGCGACGGTCGCTTTCCATCATCGCTCCATCAGGCTCCGGGCGTGTTCCAGGGCCGTGCGGGTGACAATTTCCCCTCCCAGCATACGGGCGAGCTCCGTGATCCGCTCCTCCTGGTCCATCGGCCGGATGCTGGTGGTGGTACGGCCATTTATTACCTGTTTTTCTATATAGTAGTGCTGATCGCCGAAGCGGGCGATCTGGGGAAGGTGAGTGATGCAAATTAGCTGGTGCTTTTTAGACAGCGCTTCCAGTTTCTTGCCGACAACGTCGGCCACGGCGCCTCCGACACCGGCATCCACCTCGTCGAAAATAATAGTACCCACCGCATCGGTTTCTGCCAAGATGGCTTTCAGCGCCAGCACCACCCGGGAGAGTTCCCCGCCCGAGGCGATGGATGCCAGGGGCTTTAACGATTCACCCACATTGGGGGAGATCATGAACGCAGCCTGATCGATGCCCGTGGCCGACAGCAGGGTGTCGTCCACGTGAAGCCACGGGGATGCAGATTTGCTCAATGGAAGGGGGGAAAGGCTGACACTGAAACGGGTGCCGGCCATTTTCAGGCTTTCCAGTTCTTTTTCTACGGATTCGGCAAAATTCGCAGCCGCCGCTTTTCGTTCTTCGGATAAATCCCGGGCCAGGGTCGATATCTGGTCGTAATAGGTTTTCAGTTGGGTCTCGCCACGCTTAATGTCTTCGTCAATAGCAGTGGTGGCAGCTAAATCCACTTCGATTTCATCGCGTTTCTGGAAAAGCGTTTCTAAGGAGCCCCCGTATTTTCGCTTCAACTTGTTGATCAGGTTCAGGCGGGTTTCCACCGATTCAAGCCGATCCGTTTCGGTGTCTATGTTTCCCAGGTAAGAGCGCAGCGTGTCCGTCACATCCTCAAGGCCGAAAAGATGGTCTGCCAGGCACTGCACCCCGGCTGCCAGTCCATCATCGATATCCGCGGCTTTTTCCAGGTTTTTACGTACTTCGCCCAGTTGTTCCAGAATGGCGCCATCGGCACCGTGAAGGGTTTCGATAACCGAATAAACGGTTTGGTGGAGGAACTCGGCGTGTCTGAGCCGACCTTGTTCTTTTTCCAAGGCTTCGTCCTCACCCGGCATGATAGCCGCATCGGCGATCTCCGCTGCCTGGTACCGGAGCAGGTCCATCTCCTTCTCCTGGTTTTTCTTCCTTTCTTTAAGGACCTGAAGTGCCTGGACCAGCGGTACCAGCTGACCATACAGGTCCGATACCTGCCTGACCCGTTGTGAAAGACCGCCGAAACGATCCACTATCGCCAGATGGGTTTCTTCTTTAAGCAGCCCCTGATGGACATGCTGGCCTGAGATGCTGGCCAGATCCGCGGTGATGGATGCCAGCATCTGCATGGTCGCCATGCGGTCATTGATATAGATTCGATGGCGATCGTTGCTGGCAATAATTCTTCTAACCAGCAGACCATCTTGGGGGTCATAGCCGTTTTCAGCCATGATCGCTGCCGCTGTGGAGACCTCGGGGACATCGAAAAAAGCGGACAACTCCGCCGTTTCATGACCGTCCCGGATCATTCTGGCATTGACCCTGGATCCCAGCAGCAGATTCACCGCGTTGATGATGATGGATTTACCGGCGCCGGTTTCTCCGCTCAAAATGGTCAATCCACCTTCGAAGCGGATGTTCAGGTCGTCGATAATGGCAAAATTCTTGATTAACAGCTCTTTGAGCATGGTGCACGCCTCTGAAGGGTCGCAATCGTTGATAGCCCGACGAATCGATCCCATCATAAAAAAGGCAACGGGGGGAAGCAAGCATTATCGTCGGGTGTGACGGAACACGAGGGGTGACGAGGTCGTCGATTGATTATTCAGGATATCCTGTGATTTCACGAATTTTTTCATAAAGCGGCCTTAGCCGGCGATACATTCGCTTGTAAACCTGGTGATAGAGCTCATTGTAAAGCCGATGATTTGACGGGTCCGGTTCGAACCGATCGCCGGGGCGGGTCATCGCACTCACCGCTGTTTCAAAATCCGGATGCAATCCCAGGCCAACGGCTGTATCGATGGCTGCGCCCAGGCCCGACGTTTCGTATAGGTGGGGCCGGGCGGTGGGCAGGCCGAATACGTCGGCTGTCAACTGCAGGGCCAGGTCGCTCTGGCTTCCTCCCCCGGACACCCGCAGGCTGGTGATGGGCGTGCGGCTGCGCCGCTCGATGCGCTCCTTGCCCTCCCGCAGGGCATAGGCCAGTCCTTCCAGGATGGATCGATACAGGTGCGCACGGGTGTGGACATCGCCGAATCCGATAATGGCACCCTTGGCCTCGGGGCCTGGCGTCCGGATGCCCGGTGTCCAGAAAGGCTGAAGCATGAGTCCCATGGATCCGGGTGGAATGTCCTTGATCAGATCTTCGAACAGCGCCTCTGCGGCCACACCGGTTCTTTCGGCAGCCCGCTGTTCCGGGAAACCAAACTCCTCCTTGAACCAGTTGACCATCCAGAAGCCGCGAAACACCTGGACCTCTATGGTATGACTTCCCGGAACGGCACTGGGATAAGCCGGCAGCAAAGGGATGGGTTCGATGTACCGGCGATGGGTCACGTTAATGGTGGCCGTCGTGCCATAACTCAGGCATCCCACCGATGGGTCGAGGCTTCCTGAGCCGATGACCTCGCAGGCCTTGTCCGCTGCCGCGGCAAAGACAGGCATGCCGGCTGGGATCCCGGTTTCCCTCGCGGCTTGCCGGCTGACGGTCCCGAGAATCTGACCCGGTGCCACCAGCCGGGGAAGCTGATCGGGATTTACCGGAACGCAGCGCCACTTCCAGTCCCAGGAGCGGGCCCACTGCAGCCGCTTGTAGTCAAAGGGCACATATCCCACCTGGCTGCCGATGGAATCGACATATTCGCCGGTCAGGCGGAAATTGAGATAACCGGACAGCAGCAGGTACTTGTGGGTTTGCGCCCAGACTGCCGGCTGGTTTTTCATAATCCAGTTGGCCTCGGTCTCCGACTGGAAATAAGCCAGGGTGCCGGCAAGCCCGGTGAGCTTGAACAACAGTCCCCACAGTCCCCCCAGCGGTGGCAGGCCGTGACACTTGCGTTGATCCAGCCACAGGATGGCCGGGCGCAAAGGGCTGCCATCGGCGTCGACGTTGACAACGGTGGCCCGCTGGGTGGTCAGGGCGACGCCGGCGATGCGTGCTTTCTCGATGCCATGGGTGGCGAAGATTCCCTGACACGCCTGGCACAGGGCGTTCCAGAATAGGCGGGGATCCTGTTCGGCCCAACCGGGCTGATCTGAAAAATAAGGAGTGAACAGCACCTGTTGCCGGGCGATCAGATTGCCGCCGGCGTCAAAGAGCAGTGCTTTGAGGCTCTGGGTGCCGTTGTCGATGGAAAGCAGCAGGTCTGGATCGGCCATTTTTCACGGTTTCATGCAACGTGTCTTCGCAGACGTTTACCCATATTGAAAAAAAAGGATTTCAAGGTTTTCCGGGAATTGGCATATTTACCGGGCATGCCGTGTGCGAATCGCCATGTATCCTTGTAATTGGAGATCTCTTTCCTCCATCGTGCCGCGTCCCACCCCAATACGGGTGCGCAGAGGTGCCGGACCCGATTAAGATAATCCCTCCCGCCCTCGGCGGTCAACAGTCCCAACCTTACGCGCCGGAGAAGAAGGTCTGACAGGTGGTGTACCTTTTCATTGGCGGCGGCGTGTAAGATCTCAGCCCACAGGATTCGCGTGCCGGGAACCCGCGTCAACCCCGCCGGAGAGCTGTTCTTGATAAGGTTTTCAGCGCCGTTGCCGTACCGCCCATAAAGGGTCTCCCACAGCGAATCGGAAACAGGCGTCGGTGATGCCGGTTGTTTTTTGAATGGCAGAAATGCCGGTGCTTCTTCATCGGGTGTGACGGCGGCCGGTAAAAAGGGCTTGGCTGCCTTCAACGCATCAAATGCCAGTTTGCGAAACGTGGTCAGCTTGCCTCCGGTGATGGTTACCAACCCGTTGTCAGCCCACACCACATGCTCCCGGGAGACTTCCGAGGGGTCGCACTTGCCATCGCTGAGCACCGGCCGAACCCCGGCAATCGCGGCGATACAGTCTTTTGCCGACACATCCAGCGCAGGGAACAAGGCATGCAGCCCATCCAGCAGGTAGGCCACTTCATCTTCAGTGATGCGGGGTTCGAGCGACAGGCTGTCCCGATGATCCAGGTCAGTGGTGCCGGCAATCACGGCACCCTCCCAGGGAACGACGAAGACGGCCCGGCCGTCGGTCGGATGAATGGTGCTGATGGCCTGATTCACCGGAATCACACGGGCCGGGAAAATCAGGTGGCTTCCCCGCAAGGGCCGCAGATGCCGGTTTTTCTCCGGAGATGGGTGAAGGCGTTCCGCCCAGCAGCCGGTGGCGTTGATCACCGCTTGCGTGGACAGGGAGAGGGTCTGGTGGGCGTGAACCTCTTCGATGGTCACGCCGTTGACCCGGCCGTCTTTATTCCGGCCAACGGCGGCCACCCGGGTATAGTTCAAGGCGGTGCCGCCATCGGCCATGCCTTCGAGGATCAATCGGATTACGAGCCGGGCGTCGTCGACCTGGGCGTCGAAAAAGTGAAATCCGCCGACCAGCCCCTTCCTGTCGATGTTGGATGCTTCCGTTACAAAGGCATCCGCATTCATGTAGGCGTGCTGGCGTCTTTTGGCGATCAGGTCGTAGATGGACAGTCCGGCTTCCAGGGCCCACCTCCCGGGTCCCCGGTCCTTATAAACGGGGACCAGAAAACCGATGGGCGTTACCAGCCCTCTGCCTTCGACGAGCAATCGTTCCCGTTCGCGGACGGCATCCCGGGTCAGGAAAAACCGGCCTTCCTTCAGGTAGCGCAGCCCACCGTGAACCAGCTTGGAAGACCGGCTGGAGGTTCCCCATGCAAAATCCTGCTGCTCAAGCAACAGCGATTTCAACCCCATACGCACCGCTTCGCGGAAGATGCCGGCACCGGTGATTCCTCCGCCGATGATGACCACATCCCAGTTGCTGTCCAGGTTCATCATGATCAGATCACGTTAAGGCTTTTCCACAGGGTTAGGCTCTGAACCATGGCATCCATCACCACGGTTTCCACCCGCCGCCGGCCGGATGGAATGGCCGCTGAGAGATCCCCATAGTATTGTCGGGAGGCTTCCCGCGCCTCGGGCCGTGAGAAATAGGCAGCTGCAAGCGTTTCGAACATGGTGGAAAAATCATTGAGGATTAGTTTATATATGGGATTGCGTGATTGAGTGGCCAGGTAAAGGTGGAGCTGCCAGTCAAAATCCACGAACGCACTGACCTCGTCATCGATTTTTCCGGCGGCCTTTAAAAAGGTGTGCACCTCATCGGGCGCCTGCTCCACGGCCAAACCGGCAATGATGGGCAGCAGGCGGCTTCTGACCTCCATCAGATGGATCACGAACCCTGCCGGAAGCGTGTCGATATACTTGGCCAAGGTGCTGAGCACGCCCATACCGCCCTTTTCCCAGTAATCGTTCACCCGCGTGGGTTTGCCTTGGGCAATGGTCAGCCATCCTTCGTTGGCCAGCCGGTGGAGCGTTTCACGAAGGGGGGGCCTGGCCACGCCAAAGATCTCGGCCAATTTCCGTTCGTTGGGAAGCGGCCTGCCCGGTGGGTAGGTGCCGTCTAAAATGCCCGTGATGACCCGGTGCTCGACCAGTTGGGACGGCCTGACGGGAGAAGTCGCCGATGGATTCGCCTTCATGAGGGCCTCCTTAATTTTACTGGTAAGAGGTCATACCAGTTGGTCGTGACGGTTGTCAAGCCGGTCCGCTTTTCCCTGGGTTCCGACCCTTGTCGATTGTCGTCCTAACCGCCTGTTGCCGCACGGTTGTTTGGTTTTTTCGGGTTGAAGTTTTTCCATGAGGTGCTATACTTCTGTCAAGGCAATGGAATTCTCATCCTGATGAATAAACGCCAACAACCGGTTGTTCCTCCACGCTCACCCCGTATTGCGGCTCTTTCCATTGCGTCCGAGTCGGTATAAATCAAGCACCCAACTCCGGGTTCGTTCAATGGCCGTTGGAATCCGCTTTACATTCCATTTTTCCCTGACGGTCGTTCCGGAATTCAACGTAGCGGTCTCATTTTTACTTTCCTGTTGCAGCTGAAACAACAGGGGCTGCACCGTCAACCCGTTTCAACATCTCCTGCACCGGTCATTAAAAATTTAGGGGGACACCATGGTAAAGAAGAACGCATCGGCGCTTCACCAGCATCTGGTCGAAGTCAAGGAAGGAACACGCTGTTTCGAAAACGCCTTTCAGGGTGTAGCCCGGATGATTCTGGACAGCGACATTGAAAAGGTGGTGGTCAACGGTAAAACCACTTATGATTTCAGTATATTCCGAAGTGGGAACAAACACATCATCGGGATGTATGATGAAATCAACAGTTTTGTTTCCTACGTCAAGGATGCCGCGGAAAATGGTTCGTCGAAGGAAATGGCCTTTGTCCTGGTGGGCGAACCGGGAAACGGCAAGACCTTCCTGGTGGATTTTGTCTGCAATAAATACAGAGATTTTTTATCCCATGAGACCAACCGCAAATATTCCTTCCGGTTTACCGGTCTGGACAAGATCGGCGGTTACGGGAAAATCACGACCATCGAATCCCAGACCTATGAGGATCCCATGATCCTGGGGATGAACATCACCGACGAGCCGGATAAAAACCGTGAGTTTTTGTCCAAGGAAATTGGATTTTCGGACAACGAGATCGAAACACTCTGGCGGGATTACCGCCCGCTGGGCGCCTGCAGCGCCTTCATATGGAACAGCATCAGAAACCACACCAACGGCGATCTGGCCCAGATGCTCGAATTCATCCAGATCATTCCTGTCCCCATGACCGAGAGCCTGGGCACCGTCACCGGCAAGTATGCGGCCAAAGACAAGATTACCTCTTCGGCCGTGGATCTTTTGGGTGAAGAATCGATCCAGCGGCTTTTGCACATCACGGAAACCAACAATCCCTACCGCTTCGATCTGCGGCGCGGGGCCCTGGCGCGGGTGGCCGGCGGCGGGGTCCATTTTTCCGATGAAATCTTCAAGAACAAAAAGGACCTGGTCCAAGTCTACCTGGGTGTCATCCAAAACCGCAACATCGAAATCGACGGCTACAAGTGGCCCATCGACACCTTGATCATCGCCACCAGCAACAATTCCGAATTCAACCGTTTCCTGGCGGAAAAGGAGGAGGCGCCCATCGTCGACCGCTGCCGCATCTGCTACGTATCCCACAACACCAACTACAAGCTGCAAAAAGACCTGACCATATACGCCATCGGCAACGAGATCCGCACCACCCTCGACCGGGAATATCTGCACCAGGACCCCAACCTGAATCATGCCGCTTCCGTGACGGTGGTGCTCACGCGACTGGCAAGGTCGGAAAAGCTCACCCCCATCGAAACCATGAAACTGGCTGCCGGCGAGGTCGCCGGAGAAAAGAGCATCAAGACGCTGGCGGAGGTCATCGACACCCTCAATCAGAACCCGGACATCACCAAACGTTTCGGCCAGAAGGGGCTGGGTCAGCGAAACCTGGGGCGGGCCATCCAACTGCTCAACGAAAGCTCGGAGACCAACGAGGGGCGGTGCATGTTCGCCTATGACATCTTCAAGGCGATAGAACGTATCATCCTCGATTATGTGACCGATGCGAACGACCGTGCCAAATACCTGGAGGACATGAAGACCGCCAAGGGGCTCTATCGGGAGCGGATCATGACGGAGATGTTCAACGCCTACATGGACGAACCCCTGGCCATCCGCAAGGATGTCATGAGCTACGTCAACATGATTATCGGCATCGATGCCGAAAACCTGGGCCCGGACAAGATGTGGAAGTACAAAGACCCCCAGAGCGGCGAACTCAGGGCCCTGAAGATAGACGAGCGCTACATCAACAGCGTGGAGGATCGCCTGGGGCTGAAAACCAGCGAAC